>JAOPWO010000175.1 GCA_025965635.1 Modestobacter sp.
CCACGTGGATGCCGCGGGCGGCGATGTCGGTGGCGCAGAGCACCCGGGTCTCGCCGTTGCTGAACGCCTCGAGGGTGCGCTCGCGGGCGTTCTGGCTCAGGTTGCCGTGCAGGTCGACGGCGGGGACCCCGGCGGCCGTGAGCTGCTTGGCCAGCTTCTTCGCCTGGTGCTTGGTGCGGGTGAACATGACGGTGCGGCCCAGGCCCGACGCCAGCTGCTGGACGATCTGCGGTTTGTCGGCGGCGTCGACCCGGAACACGTGGTGGGTCATCGTCGAGACGGGCGCGATGGCCGGGTCGACCGAGTGGGTGGTCGGCCGGTCCAGGTAGCGCTTGATCAGCACGTCGACGCCGTTGTCCAGCGTCGCGGAGAACAGCAGCCGCTGGCCGACCTTCGGGGTGCGGTCCAACAGGCGCTTGACGCCGGGCAGGAAGCCGAGGTCGGCCATGTGGTCGGCCTCGTCGAGGATGGTGATCTCGACAGCGCCGAGGTCGGCGTGGCCCTGACCGATGAGGTCCTCGAGCCGGCCGGGGCAGGCGATGAGCACGTCGACCCCGCCGGCCAGCGCCTGCACCTGCGGGTTCTGGCCGACGCCGCCGAACACGACGGTGGTCTTCATGCCCAGCGCGCGGGCCAGCGGGTCGACGACGGCGGCGACCTGGTTGGCCAGCTCGCGGGTCGGCACCAGGATCAGCGAGCGCGGCCGGCGCGGCTGCCGCTTGCTGGTGGAGGCGGCCAGCCGGGCGACCAGCGGCAGGCTGAAGGCCAGGGTCTTGCCCGAGCCGGTGCGGCCTCGGCCGAGGACGTCCCGCCCGGCCAGGGTGTCGGGCAGCGTCGCGACCTGGATCGGGAACGGCGCGGTGATGCCGCTGGCGGTGAGCACCTCGACCAGCGGGGCGGGCACGCCGAGGTCGGCGAACGTGGTGTCGGTGGGCAGCACGGTGGCGGCGTCCCCGACCGGGACGACGACCGGCGTGTGCCTGTCGGCCGCGGGGGCACCGGCGGTGACCGGGACGGCGGGAGCCGGGACGGCGGGGGCCGGGACGGCGGGGGCCGGGACGGCGGTGTCCTCGGGGCGGGGGCCGACGCCGCGGCCGCGGCCGCCACGACGACGCCGGTTGCGGGGGCCGTCGGGGTTGTCGGTCGGGGGAAGCGCAGGGGTGGTCATGGGGGAGAGGAGTCCTCAACAGTCCGGTGGCCACCGTCGATCCGCCGGGCGGGGCCGCCACAGGGGGGCCACGTCGCTTCTCCGGGTCGGACGTCGGGTCGCCGGCGCGCCTCGGTGGCGCAGCCTCGCGCCGACGTCGAGTCCGCCCGCTCTCGGATGAGCGGGGAGCGGCGCCGGTACCCCCACTCTGCCAGACGCGCAGCGTCACGGGGCGGACACGGGGGAGTTCCTGCTCACATCGGGGTGCCCCGGAACGTGCGTCGGTACGCCAGCGGCGCCACCCCGATCGCTGCGTGCAGGTGCTGGCGCAGCGACGCGGTCGTGCCGAAGCCGGCCGCCGCGGCCACCCGCTCGACCGGGGTGTCGGTCGACTCCAGGAGCCGGCGGGCGAGCTCCACGCGCTGCTGGATCAGCCACACCTGCGGGCTGAGGCCGGCCTCCTGCCGGAAGCGCCGCCTGAAGGTGCGCACGCTCATCCGGGCGTGGGCGGCCAGGTCGTCGAGGGAGAGCGGACCGCCGAGCCGGGTCAGCGCCCAGCTGCGGGTCGCCGCCGTCCCGCTGTCGTCGGCACCGGGCAGCGGTCGCTCGATGAACTGCGACTGGCCGCCGTCCCGCCACGGGGCGACGACGCTGCGCCGGGCCGCCCGGTTGGCGACCACGCTGCCGTGGTCCGCGCGCACCAGGTGCAGCAGCAGGTCGATGCCCGCGGCGTTGCCCGCGGAGGTGAGGACGTCGCCGTCGTCGACGAACAGGACGTCGGGGTCCAGCTGGACGCCGGGTGCAGCTCGCGGAACCGGTCGGCGTGCAGCCAGTGCGTGGTGGCGCGCCGGCCCTCGAGCAACCCGGCCGCGGCGAGCACGAACGCGCCGGTGCAGATGGAGACCATCCGGGAGCGCTGCGCGGCCGCTCGCAACGCCTGCACCACCTCCGCCGGCAGCGTGCCGCCGGGCGTGGTCGCCGAGAACTGGACGCCGGGTAGCAGCACGGTGTCTGCGGTGGCCAGCGCTGAGCCGTCGTGGTCGGGCAGCACGGTGAACCCGGCAGAGGTGCGGATCGGGCCGCCGTCGAGGGTGGCCACCCGGACCCGGTAGAGCGGTCGGCCGTCATCGTGGACGGCGCCGCCGAGCACCGTGCTCGCGAGCCCGAGCTCGAAGGCCATCGACTGCGGGAGGGCCAGGACGACGACCTCGTGGACCGGCATGGCCGGGTCCTTGCCGATGCTGGCTGTCGGGCCACTTGGTCTGCGCGCCGACGGCCGGGAGGATCTGCTGCCGTGACCACCGCGCCGACCGCCCGCATCCACCCCGCGTGGTGGGTCGCCGGGGTGACCTTCCTGGCCCTGATCGGTGCGGCCGCCTTCCGCGCCGTCCCCGGCGTGCTGATCGACCCGCTGCACGACGAGTTCGGCTGGTCGCTGTCCACCATCTCGCTCGCGGTGGCGATCAACCTGGCGCTCTACGGGCTCACCGCCCCCTTCGCCGCGGCGCTGATGGACCGGTTCGGGCTCCGGCGCGTCGTCATCACCGCCCTGCTGGTGGTCGCGGTGGGCAGCGGCCTCACCGTCTTCATGACGGCGAGCTGGCAGCTGCTCCTGCTGTGGGGCGTGCTGGTCGGGCTGGGCACCGGGTCGATGGCGCTGTCGCTGGTGGCTACGGTGAGCGGCCGCTGGTTCGTGGCCCGCCGGGGCCTGGTCTCCGGCGTGCTGACCGCGGCGGGCGCGACCGGGCAGCTGATCTTCCTGCCGCTCGTGGCGGTGGTCAGCGAGCAGTGGGGCTGGCGCCTCGCGGCGCTCGGCACGGCCGCCGCGGCTCTGGCCGTCGTCCCGTTCGTGGCCTGGCTGCTGCGCGACCGGCCCCGCGATCTGGGGGTCGCGCCCTACGGCGGCACGCCGGCCGACGACGTCGACCCGGTGCGCGGCAACCCGGCACGGGCCGCGATCACCGGCCTGACCGGGGCGGTCCGCACCCGGGCCTTCTGGCTGCTCGCCGGGGGCTTCCTGATCTGCGGAGCGTCGACCAACGGCCTGGTCCAGCCGCACTTCATCCCGGCCGCGCACGACCACGGCATGCCGGTGACGACGGCGGCCGGGCTGCTCGCGGTGGTCGGTGTCTTCGACGTCGCCGGCACCATCTTCTCCGGCTGGCTCACCGACCGGATCGACCCGCGGGTGCTGCTGCTGGCCTACTACGGGCTCCGCGGCATGTCGCTGCTCCTGCTGCCGCAGCTGTTCGCCACCGACATCCAGGTCTCGATGATCGCGTTCATCGTCTTCTACGGACTGGACTGGGTGGCCACGGTCCCGCCGACGTTGGCGATCTGCCGGCAGTACTTCGGCGCCCGCGCCCCCGTCGTGTTCGGCTGGGTCTTCGCCTCCCACCAGGTCGGCGCGGCGCTGGCCGCGCTGGGGGCCGGCGTCGTCCGCGACGTGACCGGGTCCTACGACGGGGCGTGGTACGCAGCCGCGCTGCTGTGCGTCGTCGCCGCGGCGTTGTCGATCTCGATCCGGCGGCAGCCCGGCCCGCGACCGGACGGCGGGGGGACTGCGTTGCCGACCACCCCGGTGCAGGCGGCAGCAGGCCAAGCGCACGGCTGAGCCGTACCCTGCCGCGGAACGGGGTGCAACGGAATTGCGGGCATGCGGGACTCTGCGTCGGAGACTCGCGGGGCATGACGTCCGCGCTCGACCCCACGGCCCCACCCGCGCTCGTCCGCGCCCCGGTGCTCGTCGCCGGCGAGGAGCTCGACGTCGCGGAGTGGCTGCCGGTGGTCAACCCCGTCCGCACCAGCGAGGTGGCCGGCGAGGTGGCTCTGGGCGGCGCCGGGCACGTCGACCGCACCGTGCAGGCCGCGCACCGGGCCTTCCCGCCTGGGCCGCGCTGCACCCGCGGGCGCGGGCCGACCGGATGGCCGCC
>JAOPWO010000177.1 GCA_025965635.1 Modestobacter sp.
AGCAGGTCACCTGGTGCGACGTCGGCGGGCAACCACAGGTCGCGGACGAGGATGTCGCCGCTCTCGCAGTGCTTGCCCACCACGCGGCACAGCGCGGGTGGGGCGTCGGAGCTGCGGTTGGCCAGCACGCAGGTGTAGCTGGCGTCGTAGAGCGCGGTGCGGATGTTGTCGCTCATCCCGCCGTCCACCGAGACGTAGTTGCGCACCAGCGGGGTGCCCGGCGCGCCGCTGGCCCCCAGCCGGACCGGCTTGATCGTGCCGATCTCGTAGAGCGTGACCGTGCCCGGGCCGGCGATGGCCCGGCCCGGCTCGACGGCCAGCCGCGGGACCGGCAGGCCGAGCTCGGCGCACTCGGCCGCCACGATGCCGCGCAGCTTGACCGCGACGTCCTCGGCCGTGACCGGGTCGTCGTCGGACAGGTAGGCGATGCCGAAGCCGCCGCCCAGGTTTAGCTCGGGCAGCACCCGGCCGGTCGCGTCCCGGACGGCGCCCATCAGCCCGACCACCCGGTGCGCGGCGGCCTCGAAGCCGGCGGTGTCGAAGATCTGGGAGCCGATGTGGCTGTGCAGCCCGGCCAGCTCCAGCGCCGGCTCCCCCACCACCCGCACCGCGGCCGCCAGCGCGTCGCCGGTGGCCAGGGAGAAGCCGAACTTCTGGTCCTCGTGCGCGGTGGCGATGAACTCGTGGGTGTGCGCCTCGATGCCGACCGTGGAGCGGATCAGCACCGGCACCGGCGGACCGCCGGCATCGACCCGGGCGGTGGCCAGCGGCACCAGCCGCTCGATCTCGTCGAAGGAGTCCAGGACGACGTGGCCGATGCCGGCGTCGACGGCCAGCTGCAGCTCGACCAGCGACTTGTTGTTGCCGTGCAGCGCGATCCGCCCGGCCGGGAAGCCGGCGGCCAGCGCCAGGGCCAGCTCGTTGCCGCTACAGGCGTCCAGGTGCAGGCCGTCCTCGGCGATCCACCGGGCGACCTGCCCGCACAGGAACGCCTTGGAGGCGTAGTGCACGTCGGCGTCGGCGAAGGCGCCGGCGAAGTCGGCGGCGCGACCGCGGAAGTCGCCCTCGTCCAGCACGAACAGCGGCGTCCCGTGCTCGCGGGCCAGCTCGGTCACCGGACGGCCACCCAGCTGGAGCTCGCCGTCCACGCGGCGCGCGGAACGCGGCCAGACCTGCGGGTCGAGGGCGCCGAGGTCAGCCGGCGCCGGGCCGCTCGCCGGTGGCGGGGAGATGCCGGCGTGCAGCGGCCCGGCCGGGTGCGCTCTCACATCCGCTCCGGGGCGTGCACGCCGAGCACGGCCAGGCCGTTGCGGAGGACGGTGGCGGTGGCCGCGCACAGCCACAACCGTGCGGTGGTCACCGGCGTGGCCTCCTCGTCGCCGCGGGGCAGCACGCGGCAGGAGTCGTAGAAGCGGTGGTAGGTGCCGGCCAACTCCTCCAGGTACCGGGCCACCCGGTGCGGCGCCCGCAGCTCGGCGGCGGCGGTCAGCACCCGCGGGAACTCCGCGATGGCCCGGAGCAGGTCGACCTCCCGTTGGTGGGCGAGCTGGGCGGTGTCGACGTCGGCAGCCTGGCCGAGCGCCAGCCCCAGGTCGGCCGCGCCGCGCAGCAGCGAGGAGATCCGGGCATGGGCGTACTGGACGTAGAAGACCGGGTTGTCGTTGGTCTGCCGGCTCCACAGGTCCAGGTCCAGGTCGATCTGCTGGTCGACCGAGGCTCGTGCGAGGGCGTACCGGGCGGCGTCCGCGCCGACCGCCCCGACCAGGTCCTCCAGCAGGACCACGGTGCCGGCCCGCTTGCTCATCCGCAGCGGCTCGCCGTCGCGGACCAGGTTGACCAGCTGCCCGATCAGGATCTCCAGGTTGACGTCCGGGTCATCACCCAGCGCCGCGACCAGCGCCTTGTACCGGCCGATGTAGCCGTGGTGGTCGGCGCCCAGCATGATCACGACCCTGTCGAAGCCACGCTCGCGCTTGTCCAGGTAGTAGGCGCAGTCGGCGGCGAAGTAGGTGGTCTCGCCGTCGCCCTTGACCAGCACCCGGTCCTTGTCGTCGCCGATCGTCGTGGTGCGCAGCCAGACCGCGCCGTCGGCCTCGTAGACGTGCCCCTGCTCGCGCAGCCGGGCGATCGCCTTCTCCAGCGCGCCGGTCTCGTGCAGCGTCCGTTCGCTGAAGTACACGTCGAACACCACGCCGAAGTCGGCCAGCGTCCGCTTGATCTCGGCGAACATCAGGTCGACGCCGAGCACCCGGAACCGCTCCTGCTGCTCGGCCTCCGGCAGGTCCAGGACGCCGGGCTCGGCCGCGACGACCTGGCCGGCGATCTCGCCGATGTAGTCGCCGGCGTAGCCGTCCGGGGGCACCGGCCGGCCGTGCGCGGCGGCCAGCAGGCTGCCGGCGAACCGGTCGATCTGCGCGCCCGCGTCGTTGAAGTAGTACTCGCGGGTCACCTGCGCGCCGCTGGCGGTCAGCAGCCGGCCCAGCGCGTCACCGACCGCGGCCCACCGGGTGCCGCCGATGTGCACCGGTCCGGTCGGGTTGGCCGACACGAACTCCAGGTTCAGCCGCTGCCCGGCCAGCACGTCGGTGCGGCCGTAGGCCTCCCCCGCGGTGACCGCCTCGACGGCGATCGCGCCCAGCACGCCGGAGGCGAATGTCACGTTGAGGAAGCCGGGACCGGCCACGTCGACGGTCGCGACGCCGGGGTGCGCACGCAGCTGGCCGGCCAGCAGCTCGGCCACCTCGCGCGGCGGACGGCCGGCTGCCTTGGCCAGCCGGAGGGCCACGTTGGTGGCGTAGTCGCCGTGGGCGGGGTTCTTCGGCCGCTCGATGACGACGTCGTCGGGGACGTCGACCGCGAGGGTGTCGCGCTCCACGGCCGCGGCTACGGCGGACCGGACGACGTCGCGCAGCTGCTCGGGTGTCACCGCACGAGCGTACTGAGCCACCCGTGCCGGTCCGGCCGCGGTGCCAGGGGCGGCACAGGTCAGCGACCTACACTCGCTCCCGCTGCCTCCTGGCCCCCTGCCGGAGCGGCACGCAGACAGTCGGTGGCGCACGCGCCCGGCAACGAGGAGTGGCAGTGGCCAAGGACCCCCAGCCCGAGAACGGCCGCCCGTCCGGCGGCACTCCCCGGGGGGGCTCCAGCGGCGCCGGCGCGAAGCGGCCGGGCGGCGCCTCACGCGCGGCCGCCGGCAAGGGCCGCACCCGTCCGCCGGTCGACGTGGTGAACCCGCCACGCCCCTGGGGGCTGATCGCCGGGGCGGTCGTCGTCGTCCTCTTCGCCGTCGCGGTCATCGGCTACGCCGTGGTCCGGGTCAACGAGGCCAACGAGGGCCGGATCACCGCCGCCGACCAGCTCTCGGGCCTGCAGACCTTCGAGTACGCCGCCGGCCAGGAGCACGTGACCACGCCGGTCAGCTACGAGCAGACGCCGCCGGTCGGCGGCCCGCACGACTACGAGTGGGCCGACTGCACCGGCACCGTCTACGACGTCGACATCCGGCACGAGAACGCCGTGCACAGCATGGAGCACGGGGCGACCTGGATCTCCTACGACCCGGCCCGCGTGGGCGAGGACGACGTGGCCACGCTCGCCGACCTGGTCGAGGGCACCTCGGGCCTGATGCTCTCCCCCAACGAGGGCCAGCCGTCGCCGATCAGCCTGCAGTCGTGGAACCACCAGCTGTCGGTCGACTCGGTCACCGACGAGCGGATCCAGCAGTACACCGACTTCATGACGTTCAACGACGAGTTCTACCCGGAGGTCGGCGCGAGCTGCGAGAACCCGACGTTCATCAGCGACCCGCTGGTCGTCGGCGACGGCAGCCGGGCCGCCGGCGACACCACGGTCCCGACCGACGCCCCCACCACCCCGACCCCCGCGGCCGGGAGCAGCACCCCGGCACCGTGACCGGCACCGACCCGGGCACCGCCGCCGGGCGGCGCCGCGGCCGATGGCTGACCGCCTTCCTCGGCGCGGTGATCGCGGTGGGCCTGCTGCTGGCCGGGGGTGGGCTCGCCGTCGCCCTCGGCATCGGCCGGACCGACGCCCCGGCGAGCGACTCGGTCGACGCCGGCTTCGCCCGGGACATGGGCCGGCACCACCAGCAGGCGGTGGAGATGGCCAACCTCGCCCTGCTGCGCAGCGAGGACGCCGAGGTGCAGCAGCTGGCCTTCGACATCTCCGCGACCCAGACCAACCAGGTCGGCCGGATGCAGGGCTGGCTGTCGTTGTGGGGCCTGCCGCGCACGGACGGCGAGATCATGGCCTGGATGGGCAGCGACGGTGCCGCGGAGGGCATGGCCCACGGGCACGGAGCGGGGCACGACACCGGCGACGGCGCGGTGATGCCGGGGATGGCCACCGAGACCGAGCTGGCCGAGTTCCGCACGCTCACCGGGACGGCGTTCGACGTCCGGTTCCTGCAGCTGATGATCCGGCACCACCAGGGCGGCACGGAGATGGCCGAGTACGGCCACGACCACGCCGCCGAGCCCGCCGTCCGCAGGCTGGCGGGCTCGATCGCCGACACCCAGGCGGCGGAGACCACCACGATGGCGACCATGCTCCGCGAGCGGGGCGGAACGTCCCTGCCGGCTCCCTGAGCCCCCCGCCGGGGCCGGTCCCGGCGGCTGGTAACGTGCCCTCTGCGCGGCCCGGGAGCGGGCGCCAGCGGTACGAGCCCCCGTAGCTCAGGGGATAGAGCACTGCCCTCCGGAGGCAGGGGCGCAGGTTCGAATCCTGCCGGGGGCACCCACGCCCGGGCTCGACCGCAGCACCGACACCGCCCGCCAGGCCCTCGGCCTGGCGGGCGTCGTCGTCCCGGGGGCCTGCCCCACGAGCCGCGCCCGGCTCAGTCCTCGCTGACCTGCCCGCCGACCACCACCAGCCGACGGGTCGTGTGCACCGCCTCGAGCATCCGTCGGTCGTGGGTGACCAGCAGCAGCGTCCCGGAGTAGTCGGCCAGCGCCTGCTCCAGCTGCTCGATGGCCGGCAGGTCCAGGTGGTTGGTCGGCTCGTCGAGCACGAGCACGTTCACCCCGCGGGCCTGCAGCAGCGCCAGGGCCGCCCGGGTCCGCTCCCCCGGGGACAGCGTGCCGGCCGGCCGCACGACGTGGTCGGCCCGCAACCCGAACTTGGCCAGCAGCGTCCGCACGTCGGCGTCGGCCAGGTCGGGCACCTCGGCGCCGAAGGCCTCGGCCAGCGGCTGGTCGCCCAGGAAGAGACCACGGACCTGGTCGACCTCGCCCAGCCGGACGCCGGACCCGAGGGACGCCGCGCCCGCCGCCAGCGTCGCCCGGCCGAGGAGGGCGGCGAGCAGCGTCGTCTTGCCCGCGCCGTTGCCCCCGGTGATGGCCAGCCGGTCGCCCCAGTCCACCTGCAGGTCGACCGGGCCGAGCCGGAAGTCCCCGTGCCGGACGACCGCGCCGCGCAGGGTGGCCACCACCGCGCCGGCCCGCGGCGCCGCGGCGATCGCCATCTGCAGCTGCCACTCCTTGCGCGGCTCCTCCACGACCTCCAGCCGCTCGATGCGCCGGTCGGTCTGCTTCGCCTTCGCCGCCTGCTTCTCCGAGGAGGCGCGGTTGGCGGCCTTGATGTGCTTGTCGCCGTCCTTGGACTTCTTGATCGAGTCCCGGACGCCCTTCGCCATCCAGTTGCGCTGCATCCGCGCCCGGCCCTCCAGGCCGGCCCGCGTGTCGGAGTACTCCTCGTACTCCTCGCGGGCGTGCCGGCGGGCCACCTCCCGCTCGACCAGGTAGGCCTCGTAGCCGCCGTCGTGCACCCGGACGAGCTGCTGCATCAGGTCCAGCTCGACCACCCGGGTCACCGTCCGGGCCAGGAACTCCCGGTCGTGGCTGACCAGCACCACGCCGGTGCGCAGCCCGGTGACGAAGCGCTCCAGCTGCGCCAGGCCGGCCAGGTCCAGGTCGTTGGTCGGCTCGTCGAGCAGCAGCACGTCGTACCGGCTGAGCAGCAACGACGCCAGCCCCACCCGGGCGGCCTGCCCGCCGGACAGGCCGGTCATCGGGGCGTCCAGCGCGACACCCGGGGCCACCGACGCCATCACCTCCTCGGCGCGCTCGGGGAGGTCGGCACCGCCGAGGGCCAGCCAGCGTTCCAGCGCGTCGCCGTAGGCGTCGTCCGACCCGGGGGTCCCGGCGGTGAGCGCGTCGGTCGCCGCGTCGAGGGCCTGCTGGGCGCCGGTGACGCCGGTGCGGCGGGCGAGCGCGTCGACCACCGCCTCGCCGGGGCGCCGCTCGGGCTCCTGCGGCAGGTACCCGACGGTGGCGGTCGGCGGGCTGAGGACCACCGCGCCGGACTCGGGCGGCAGCTGGCCGGCCAGGGTGCGCAGCAGGGTCGACTTCCCGGCGCCGTTGACCCCGACCAGGCCGACGACGTCACCGGGGGCGACGACGAGGTCGAGGTCGGAGAAGAGGGGCTGCACGCCGTGACCGGCGGCCAGCCCACGGGCGAGGAGGGTCGCGGACACCCGTCCATCGTGCCGACCGGGCCCGGCGGGTCAGGACGCGGGTGCGCCGTCCCCGCGGAACTCCTCCGGCGGTGGTGCGTCGGCCGGGTCCAGGACGTCGTCGGCGATCTCGTCGAGCAGGTCTTCGAGGGCGTGCACGCCGGGTCCCTCCTCCCCGGCCGCCGTCGCCCGCCGCACCAGCCACGGCTGGAGCTGGTCGAAGCCGCGCACCGAGACCCGGTTGAGCGGGCGCACCCGGTAGGCGCGCACCCCCCGCAGGTGCCGGGCCAGCGCCTCGTCGACCAGCACCGTCGACGGCCGGGCGATGGAGGTGAGCCGGCTGGCCAGGTTCACCACCGGCGAGTAGACGTCGCCCAGCCGGGTCAGCACCCGGCCGTAGGCCGCGCCCACCCGCAGCGGCGGCCGGTCGGCCGCGCGCCACTCCTCGGGCAGCTGCAGGGCTATCTCCACTGCGTCGACGGGGACGGCACAGGTGAACAGCACGCCGTCGCCGACGGTCTTGACCACCCGCCCGTGGTGCCGGGCGATCACGTCGGCCACCAGGCTCTCGAAGTCCTCGACCATGGCGCCCAGCTCACGGCCGCCCATGCCACGGCTGCGGGTGGTGTAGCCGACCAGGTCGGCGAAGCCCACGGTCAGGTCCCGGCGGTCGACCTGCCCCCGGTGGGTGGGCAGCAGCCGGCCGGCGTTGGCGGCCAGGTGGCGGCGCCATACGTAGTGCTGCAGGTCGCGCATGATGGGCAGCAGCCGCTCCGTGGCCGCGGCGATGCGAGCCACCCCCTCCGGGTCGGCCGCGTCGACCCCCGGGTCGGCCAGGACGGCGGCGAGCATGTCGGTCTGCCAGTCGGCCAGCCGGGACAGCGACTGGCCCATGGCCCGGGCGATGGAGGCCTCGGTCTCGGCGTCGACGAACCCGGAGTCGATGAGCTCCCGCAGCCGGCCCAGGGCGGAGACGTCGGCCTCGGTGAAGAGCACGTCCTCGTCGGCGACGTCGGGGAAGCCCAGTGCCCGCCACAGCCGCTGGGTGCGCTCGGGCGGCAGCCCCGCCAGCCGGGCCACCTCCAGCCGGTTGTACCGACGCGGACCACCCAGCAGGAGCTCCTCCAGGAGCCCCTCCGGGTCGTCGGCGGCGCCCGGCACGCGCTGGTGCGGCGGGCCGGGAGGGGTGTCGGGAAGCGGTCATCCCGTGGTGTGCACGACGAGGACGTCGATCTCCGAGCGGCGGGTGACGTCGGAGGGCACCGAGCCGAGCAGCCGACCCTTGAGGGTGTTGAGGCCGCGGTTGCCGACGACGATGAGATCGGCCTGCTCACGGCGGGCCAGGTCCATCAACGCCTCCACCGGCGGGCCGACCACGGCGACGGGGTGCACGTCGACCGCGCCGGCCTCATGGGCCTTCTGCCGGGCACTGCGCAGGACGTCCTCGGCGTGCGACGCGACGTCGAGCCCGGCGGCGTCCGCGCCGAGCATCTCCTGGGCCCGCTGGACGTCGCGCGCCTCCTCGGCGGGCTCGTACGCGCAGGCGACGACCAACCGGGCGCCGCAGGCGCCGGCGACTGCCGCTGCCCGGGCCACCGCCCGGAAGGACGAGGGCGAGCCGTCGGTGCCGACGACGACGGTGCGGTAGGCGCTCACGGGCGGAACCTACCAATTGGTCCCCGGCAGTGTGCCCGGGGTCACGCAACTCCCCCGCGGCACCGCTCCGGTGCGCTTGGATGGGGAGGACGCCCGGGCGGCCGGGCGGGTGAGGAGAGCGGACCGATCAGCAGCTCCGGTCCCGCCACCCGGCACCCCGTCCGGGTCGAGGTGCGCGGGCTCTCCAAGACGTTCGGCCAGGTGCGGGCCGTCGACGACCTGAGCTTCACCGTCGAGCCCGGACAGGTCACCGGCTTCCTGGGTCCCAACGGCGCGGGCAAGACCACCACGTTGCGGATGACCCTGGGCCTGGTCACGCCGGACGTCGGCACGGCGACGTTCGACGGCGTCCGGTACGCCGACCTGCCCGACCCGCTGCGCCGGGTGGGGGCGGTGCTCGAGACGGCGTTCCACCCCGCCCGCAGCGGCCGCGACCACCTACGGGTGTACTGCCGGGCCGCCGGGCTCCCCCTGCGCCGCGCCGACGAGGTCCTCGACCAGGTCGGGCTCGGCCCCGCCGGCGGCCGGAAGGCCGGCGGCTACTCCCTGGGCATGCGCCAGCGGCTGGGGCTGGCGACGGCGCTGCTCGGCGATCCGGCGGTGCTGGTCCTGGATGAGCCGGCGAACGGGCTGGACCCCGAGGGCATCCAGTGGCTGCGCGGGTTCCTCCGCCACCTCGCGCACACCGAGGGCCGGACCGTCCTGATCAGCAGCCACCTGCTGGCCGAGGTCGAGCAGACCGCCGACCGGGTGGTCATCGTCGGGGCGGGGCGGCTGGTGCGGGAGGGCTCGCTCGCGCAACTGCGGGCCGGCGCGGACGCCGGCGGAGCCGGCAGGGTGCTGGTCCGCAGCCCCCAGGCCGGAGAGCTGACCCGAGACCTCACCGGCGACGGCGTCCGGGTCGAGACCACCGGAGCCGACAGCCTGACCGTGACCGGGCTGACCGCGGCCGAGGTGGGCCGCCGTGCCTTCGCCGCCGGGGTGGAGCTGCACGAGCTGCGCGCGCACAGCAGCGGGCTGGAGGAGGTCTACTTCCGGCTCACCACGGGCCAGGAGGAGTTCGCCGCCAGCACCCCGCCACCGGCCGACCGGACGGCGGCCTCGTGATGGGCCGCCTGGTGCGGTCGGAGTGGACCAAGCTGGTCACCACCCGGGTGTGGCTCGGGTTGCTGCTCGCCGCCTGCCTGCTGTCCGTCGGGTCCGCGGTGCTGCTCACCTCGTTCGCCGGCGATCCGCAGAGCGGCATCCCCCCGGTCGGCAGCAGCCGGTACGAGCAGCTGGCCTTCGCCGTCCCGGCGAACGTCACCGTGTTGACCCTGATCCTGGGGATCATCGGGATGACCCAGGAGTACCGGCACCGGACGGCGACCCCCACGTTCCTGGCCACCCCACGCCGCGGGCGCGTGGTGGTCGCCAAGTTGCTGGCCTACGCGGTCGCCGCGGCCCCGTTCGCCCTCGCCGTCGTCGCGGTCACCGCGCTGACGGTCGTGCTGCACGCCGGCGCCCGCGGCGGTGCACCGGCATGGACCGGGGAGAACCTGGGCGTGCTCCTCCGGTCAGGCCTGGCGCTGGTCGTCTACGCCGTCATCGGCGTGGGAGTGGGTGCGCTGTTCCGCAACCAGGTGGGGGCGATCGTCGGCTCGCTGGTCTACCTCTTCGTCGTCGAGCCGATCGTCCGGTCGATCCCGGCGACGGCGGGGTTCTACAAGTGGCTGCCCGGCGGGGCGCTGGAGGCGATGACGGCCACCTTCCGGGGCCCGGACGTGCTGACCGCCTGGCAGGGCGGCCTCATGCTCCTCGGCTACGGGCTGCTCGCTGCCGCACTCGGCACGCTCCTGGCCGTCCGCCGCGACGTCGTCTGACCCGACGTCCCCGCGCAGGCGGCGCAGCGGCCGTCCACCGGGCGGTGGACGAGCACCCCCGCCCCGTGTCCACCCCGGTCGCACGCGACCAGCAACGCGACCGGGCACGAAGCCATCACCGACCGGCTCGTCGCCGCCGGCGCCACCAGCTGCCCCCCGGGCAGGGGGCCTGCGCACCCGGTGATCCGGGACACGGGCGACGGCCCACGCCGGACGGCTCCCCCCCGCCGAGGGAGTGGCTAGACTCGGATGCTGGTCCAGCGACGTCCACAGACGAAGAAGGCACTCGACCCCGTGTCAACCGTGAGCCCGTCCCAACCGTCCGCTTCCTCCTCCTCGTCGGTGGCGGGTTTCGGCACCAACGAGTGGCTGGTCGAGGAGATGTACCAGCAGTTCCTCGCGGATCCCGAGAGCGTCGACCAGGCGTGGCACGAGTTCTTCGCCGACTACCGCCCCGGCAGCCCGATGACCGACTCGGCCGACCGCGCCGGTGGCACCGCCGCGGCGAGCTCCCCGGAGGCCGGCTCCCCCGCCGCGACCTCCTACGACTCCCCGTCGCCCGCGGACGAGGTGAGCACCGGCATGACCCAG
>JAOPWO010000179.1 GCA_025965635.1 Modestobacter sp.
GGCGGCGACCAGGCCCAGCCAGACAGCCAGCGCCCCAGCCGTCGCGGCGGCCCGGGACCGACCTCCGGCGCGGACGTCGCGCAGCGTGCCGGCGCCCCGCACCACCGCGACCGCGCCCAGACCGGCCAGCAGCACCCGGTCGCCGTCGTCCCAGAGCAGCGCGACCAGCCCGAGGGCCAGCAGGACACCACCCAGCAGGGCCATCCGGGGCCACGTCGTCCGCGCGGTGTCGGGGCCGGCGGGCTGGGGTCCGGCCGTCAGCCGGCCGCTCGCGGTCGCAGCGTTCGTCACGGCGCCCAGTCTCCCCCACGGCGCCCGGCCGGGCGCAGGGATCCCGCCCGGCCGGCCGTGATCGCGCGCGCGACGACCGGGCAGCGTGCCGTGTGCTGTGCCAATCTGAGCGGCCCGGGGACGGACACCCGGTCCGGAGCGCGACCCGCCCGGCGACCGAAGGGACCACCGTGACCAGATCGGGCACCACCTCCAGCGCCGGCCGCGCGGGCGACAGCGACGCGCTGGAGAACCTCGCCCGCGTCGGCCTGATCGCCTACGGGATCGTGCACCTGCTCATCGCCTGGCTGGCCCTGCAACTGGCCTGGAGCGGCGGAGGCCAGTCCGCCGACCAGTCCGGAGCCCTGTCCACGCTGGCCGAGCAGCCATTCGGCAAGCCGCTGCTGTGGGTGCTCGCCCTCGGTCTCCTGGCACTCGCGGCATGGCAGCTGGGTGAGGTCCTGCGGCACCGGGCCGGGCTGCAGAGCACCGGGGACGCCCGCAAGAAGGCGGTCACCACGATCGTCAAGGCGGTCGGCAAGACGATCGTCTTCCTGGCGCTGGCGTTCCTGGCCTTCCGGTACGCCACCGGCGGTGGCTCGTCGGGCTCCGGCCAGCAGCAGACGGTGTCCGGGGTCTTCGCCTGGCCCGGTGGCCGCTTCCTCGTCGGTGCCGCCGCCCTCGTGATCATCGGGATCGGGGCCTACCTGGTGCACAAGGGCCTCACCAAGCGCTTCCTCAAGGAGATCGACACCGCAGAGGCCACGGCCACCCAGCAGCGGACCATCGAGCGGCTCGGCCAGGTCGGCTACCCGGCGAAGGGCGTCGCGATCGCCCTGGTCGGCGTGCTGCTCGGCTGGGCCGCCATCACCTTCGACCCGGCCAAGGCCACCGGGCTGGACGGCGCCCTGCGCACGGTGCTCGACGCCCCGTTCGGGAAGTGGCTGCTGACGCTGGTCGCGGTGGGCATCGCGGCGTACGGCGTCTTCTGCTTGTTCCGTGCCCGCTTCCCGCAGCGCACCTGACGTCCGGCCGGCCGGCGGCCGGGCAGCTCCGCGGACGATCAGGCACGATCGGCCGGTGAACGCCGTCCTGCAGCGTGTGCACGACGTGGTCGCGCACGCCCGTGAGGTCACCGACCACCCGGTGCTCACCCACGTCGCCCGCGTCGGCCTCATCGCCTACGGCGTGCTGCACGTGCTGATCGGCTGGCTGGCGTTCCGGATCGCCTGGTTCGTGCAGCCCAGCAGCGAGGTCGCCGACCAGACCGGAGCGCTGGCAACCGTCGCGAGCTCCCCCGGTGGACGGGTCCTGCTGTGGGTGATCGGGGTCGGACTGCTCGCGCTGGCGCTGTGGCAGGCCGGTGAGGTGCTCCGCTGGTGGACCGGGCTGCTGCGGCCCGGTCACCGGCTGCGGGTGGCCTACGTGTGCGCCAGGTGCGGGGCCAAGGCAGTGGTCTACGGCGTCCTCGGGGTCACCGGGCTGTTCTTCGCCGTGGGCGCCGACTACGAGGCCGCGGCCCGGCTGCGTGAGCTCACCGACGAGACGTTGGAGATCCCCGGCGGCGCGGCGCTCGTCATCGCCGCCGGGATCGCCGTCACCGGCGTCGGTGCGTACGTGGTCCTGCGCGGGTTCACCGGCGGGTTCATGAAGGACGTCGACCTCGATGCCGCGCCCGACCGGTTGGAGCCGGTGATCGAGCGGATCGGCCGGGTGGGGTACACGGCCAAGGGCATCGCCTTCGCCGTCTCCGGCGGGCTGCTGGTGCACGCCGCGGTGACCGCGGACGTGTCGACGGCGACCGGCCTGGACGGCGCGCTCAACGCGATCGGCGCCGTCCCGACCGGGCAGTGGCTGCTCACCGCGATCGCCGTCGGCTTTGCCGCGTTCGGGGTGTACGCGCTGGCCCGCGCCCGCTACCCCGATCGCGACCCCTCCACCTGACTCCGGCGCCGGCCGGCTCGGCCGTGCGCCATGGTGCCCGGTCCCGCCGCCTGCCCTCACTCCACGACCGTGAAGACCTCCCAGAGCCCGGTGATCTGCAGCGGCCGGACGACGGCGCGCGCGGTGCCGCAGCGCACCCGCAGGACCCGGTCGGCGCTCACGGCGGCGCGGTGCGCGGTGGCGAGCGCGGACAACCCGGCGGAATCGAGGAAGGTGACCGCGGACAGGTCGACCTCCACCGCGGCCGACCCGGGCCGTTCGAGCGCGGCGAGCAGACAGTCGCGCAGACCCGGCGCGGTCGTGGAGTCGACCTCGCCGGCGACGGCGACCGAGCACCCGTCGGCGGACGTGCTGAGCTGGACGTCGATGCGGGCGGGGTCTGTCTCGAGGGGCAGTGCTGTCATGGACGCCTCCGCGGACCTGACTGGCCGGTGGCAGGACCCACCGGCCGATGCGTCGGGCGGCTCGCACCCGATGCGGCTCCTGAGGTTGAACCGTGCTGCCGACGCTAGGCACCAGATGCGTTGTGTGCAAGAGGCCTTCGGCGCGGCGAGGCCCGCCACGCGGGACCACCGGCCTGGTCTCCCGCCGTCGGCGACCTCAGCCCCAGACCTCCGCGGCGGTCTCCACGACCAGCGCCAGCTTGGCGACCTGCTCGTCGCGGGTGAGCGCGTTGCCCTCGACCGTGGAGGAGAACCCGCACTGCGGCGAGAGCGCCAGCTGCTCCAGCGGCACGAACCGGGCCGCCTCGTCGATCCGCCGCTTGAGGTCGTCCTTGCTCTCCAGCTCCGGACGCTTGGTGGTGACCAGGCCGAGGACGACGCGCTTGCCCGGCGGCACGAACCGCAACGGCTCGAAGCCCCCGGACCGGGCGTCGTCGTACTCGAGGAAGAAGCCGTCGACGGCCAGGTCGCCGAAGAGCGCCTCGGCGACGAAGTCGTAGCCGCCCTCGGCCACCCAGGATGAGCGGAAGTTGCCCCGGCACAGATGGGTCGTGACGGTGAGCCCCGCGGGCCGGCCATCGAGGGCGGCGTTGATCTGCCGGATGTAGCGCTCGTGCTGGTGCTCGGCGTCCCGGCCCTGACCCGCGAGCTCTGCCCGCTGGGCCGGGTCGTTGAGGTAGGCCAGCGAGGTGTCGTCGAGCTGCAGGTAGGTGCAGCCCTGCGCGGCGATGCCCTGCACCTGCTGGCGGTAGGCCGCCGAGAGCGCATCCCAGAAGGCGTCCTCGTCGGCGTAGACCGCCGGGTCGATCGCGGCCGCGCCGCCGCGGTAGTGGACCATCGACGGGGACGGGATGGTCAGTTTCGCCGTCTGCCCGTCGGACACCACCGACTGCAGGTGGCCGAAGTCGGCGGCGAAGATCGGCTCGTCGATCGACAGCGGGCCGTCCACGTGCAGCCCGGCCGGTGTCCAGTCCAGCGTGCCGTCCGCGTTCCTGAAGTGGACCGGCCGGCCCTCGCCCTCGACCCGGGTGATCCCGTTGATCGCGGAGATGAAGTCCATGTGCCAGGTGGCCCGGCGGAACTCGCCGTCGGTCGCCGTCGCGAGCCCGACGTCCCGCTGCAGGCGGACGACGTCGGCGATCGCCGCGTCCTCGACGCCGCGCAGGGCGGCGGCGTCGAGATCCCCGGCGGCGAACCGGGCGCGGGCGTCGAGCAGGGCCTTCGGGCGCAGCAGGCTGCCGACGTGGTCGGCACGGAACGGGGGGCCGGAGCTGTCGGACATGCGCGACAGCATGCCCGACCGGCGCCTCCAGCGGCCCCCGTCGGCGCCCCCCGACCGGCTCCGCGCCGGCTCTCCGGACCTGACCCGCGAGGCGCACAGGCCCGGCGCGGATACTGGACGGCATGTCGAAGCGGGTCGTCGTCGCCGGGCTCATCTGGGTCGTCCTCAGCGTGCTGGCCTTCATCGTCGACCCGATCCTGGGCGCCTGCGTGCTCGTCTTCGGGGGCATCGGCGTGGTCGTCGTCGCACTGGGCAGCACCTATGACCAGCACCCCGACTTCGAGGCGCGCGAGCGCGCCCGCGCGGCCCGGCGGAAGGCGAAGCGGGAGCGTCACCAGGAGAAGAACAAGGACGCGATCGAGGCCGACCGTGCCCGGTACGCCGCCCACCAGGCGAAGCTGGCCGCCAAGCGGGAGGCCGCCGACAGGCAGTCCGCCGACCGTCGCTGACGGCTCGCGGCTCATCGCTCGACCTCGGCGCGGTCCGGGGCCTAGGGTCCCGGGCATGGGCACTTCCTCGCTGCGGCTGCGCACCTCCTGAGCTGAGCGCCGCGGGTACCGTCGCGCGCCCGCCGTCGCCGGCCGGCCCTCCCGGCCCGCGTCCGCTCCGCCACCCCGTCCACCAGCCTGCCCGCCGG
>JAOPWO010000242.1 GCA_025965635.1 Modestobacter sp.
TGAGCACGCCGGCGGTCAGCAGCACCGCCCCGGGTGCGGTGCTCGGCTGCCGTGCCCTCGAGGTGACACCGCGGTGATCATGCCCGGGGGGCACCGGCCACACCCGGCAGCTCCCGGACGACCCGGGTCGAGGCGACCAGCCGGCCCCGGGACACGACGGTCCGCTCGGTGGCGGCCCCGGCCACCGCCGCGTCCAGCGACTCCGCCCGCAGCGCCACGAACTCCGCGACCGAGCCGGCCACCACCCGCGGCACCGGCAGGCCCATGCAGCGGCGGGCCGCCGCGCTCACCGCCAGCCAGGCGTCCCTCGACGACAGGTGCCCCGACGTCACCATGAGCGACGCCGCCTCGCAGGGGTCGGCCCGGCCCATCGGGTTGAACGGGTCACGCAGGTTGTCCCCGCCGGCGGCGACGGTCGCGCCCGCCGCCCGCAGCGCGGAGACCGCGGTCAGCCCGCGAGGAGGAGCCACCGGGACGTCGCGCCCCTGCAGGTACAGGTTGGTCTGCGGCAGCGCCACCACGCCGATCCCGGCCCGGGCCACCTCCGCCGCGGTGCCGCGGGCGACCTGGAGCTCGTGCACGCCCAGGCTCACGCAGTGGCTCGCGGTCACCCCGGCGTCGAAGCCGGTCGCCTGCACCCGCAGGGCCAGCTGCAGCAGGCCCTGCGCGGTCGGGTCGAGGGTCTCGTCGGTGTGCAGGTCCAGCGGCAGCCCGGCGCGGACCGCCGCCGTCCAGGACAGCTCCAGCCCGGCCGCCCGGTCCGGCCACATGTGCGGAGCCCCGCCGACGACGTCGACGCCGAGCTCGATGGCCGCTCGCAGCAGGACGGCGCCGGCCTCGGCCTCCCCCGGGCTCCACGGCGCCGAGGCCAGCGCCACCACCTGCACGTCGATCAGCCCGGCGAGGGCCTCGCGGACCTGGAGCAGGGCCCGGACGTGCCTGGTACCGGCGTGCGTGCCGACGTCGGCGTGCGTCCGGATCGCCGTCGTCCCGGCGGCCAGGTACTCGTACGCCGCCCGGGTGGCCCGCTCGACCAGGTCCTCGTGCGTGAAGTCGGCCGCGATCGTGCGGATCGCCTCGATGGCGCCGGCCAGGTCACCGGTCCGGTTGGGCGCGCGGTGGCTGGTCAGTGCCTTGTCCAGGTGCGCGTGCGGCTCGGCAGGGGCCGGTAGCAGCCAGCAGCCGGCCAGGTCCAGGACGTCGTCGGCCGGCGTCACCGGCAGCACCGGGGCGACCTCGGCGACGAGGGCGCCGTCGAGGCGGACGTCGACCAGCCGACCGTCGAGGTCGGTGACCGACTGGAGCAGGAGCGTCATGACAGGGCTCGACCGATCTCTGCGCGGGCATCAGCGGTGGACGGTGCGGGACCGGGGACGGCGAGGTAGGACACGGCGAGCGTGACCGCGGCGGCGATCCCGGCCCGGCGTGGTCGGGGCTCGGGCCCGCCGCGCGGCCCGTACGTCATCGCCTTCGGGCAGGCCGGATCGCTCACGGGTCAGGCCGCGGCCAGCCGGATCCCCAGCTGCGGCAGGACCTCCTCGGCGATCAGGTGCAGCTGCTCGTCGAGCTGCGCCCGGGTCAGGCCGGGCAGGTCGGGGAAGAGCACGATCTCCTCCAGCCCCAGCAGGTCCCGCCAGTACCCGAGGGTCTCCACGACGTCGTCCACGCTGCCGATGGCCATGACCCGCTGCCCGACCGAGTCCTCCAGCGCCGGCTGGAAGTCGAACGGGACCGGCCCGCCGTCCGGCCCGGCGTAGGCCTTGAACCGGCCGTAGGGGGCGAGGAACCGGCAGAACTCGTCGTGCCCGTCCCGCCCGGTGCGGAAGGCGTCCTCACGGGTGCGGCCGACGTGGGTGTGGATGTTCAGGGTGCGGTCCTGCCCGGGGCGCAGCGTGCGCCCGTGCTCTGCGGCGATCTCGCCGTAGGCGTCCCACAGCCGCTTGGCCGGCGCCGGCGGCGCCAGCGCGACGACGCCCTTGTGCCCGACCCGGGCCACGTACTCCACCGTCTTCCCCGGGCTCATCGGCTGGTAGACCTCGACCGGCCCCAGCGGGCGGGGCACCAGGGTGAGGTCGGTGACGGTGGCGCCGCGGTCGGGGATGCCCGGTGGCGGGAAGGTGAAGTGCTTGCCGGTGTAGCTGAACCGCTCCTGGGTCCAGGCGAGCTTGATCACCTCCATCGACTCCTCGAACACCTCGCGGTTGAGGTCGTCCAGCTGGGCGCTCATCTCGTTGTCGCCGCTGGCGATCACCGTGCCCAGGGTCTGCGCCTCGCGCGGGACGGTGCCGCGGCCGACGCCGAAGCGCATCCGGCCGCCGGAGAGCACGTCGGCCAGCGCGTAGTCCTCGGCCAGCCGCAGCGGGTGCCACTGCGGGACGACGTTGAACATCTGCCCGGACCTGAGCCGGGAGGTGACGCCGGTGAGGTGCTGGCCGAACTGGATGAGGTTCGGGGTGACCTCGTAGCCCTCGTGCTGGAAGTGGTGCTCGGTCAGCCACATCGTGTCGTAGCCGAGCCGGTCGGCGGTCTGCGCCCAGTGCACGAGGTTGGCGTACCCGGCGAGGACGTCGTCGTTGCCGTACCGGCGATCGGTCGGCACCGGCCCGGAGTTGCCGGCGTCGGTCATCGGGACCCCGCCGTAGTAGTGCAGGTCGACGCGCACGGGGCACCTCCGGGGAACGCGGGCGGGGAGCGCCAGCATCGCCACGCGGTGTTCCCGGCCGGTTTCACGCAGGTGACGACAACTCCCCGCCCGGCCCGGCAGCTCCCGGGGTCAGGACGGCGGGACGTGGAGGCGTCGACGTTGATGGACAGCAGTCGGCGTCCAGCGCCGGCCGCCCGCCGGTGATGTGGTCGATGGTCGCCGCCTGCCGCCCAGGTGTCGGCCTCGAACTCCATCCCGTCGCCCATCCGGGCCAGCGCCATCGTCTGATGGAGAACGTGCCCCGTCCGAGCTCCCGGTCGGCGTGGACCGGGTGCCTCGCGGCACGGAACTGGTCGGCGCGAGGATCACCGGGTGGCCCGATCGCCGATCCCCGTCCGCCGGGTGGCGCCGCACCTGCTCGGCCCTCCTCTCCCGGCGCTGCGGTCGCTGTGGACGGCGCACCGCCGCCGGGCGCTGTCGGCGGCGTTCTGCATCACCGCGCCGCTGGCCCTCCTCGTGTGGCTGGACCGGCCCGACCTGGGCTCGGCGGCCGCGTTCGGCGGCTTCACCGCCATCTACGGGCACACGCTGCCCTACCGGCGGCGGGCCGGGATCTCGGCCGGTGTCGGGGTCGTGCTCACCGGCGCCGTCGCGCTGGGCGGGCTGGCCGGCCCGCACCCGTTCGTGCTCGCCGTGGTGCTCGGGGCGCTGGGCGCCGGGGCGACCGCCGCGACGGCCGTCTGGCGGATCGGCCCACCCGGCCCGCTGATGGCCGTGCTCGTCGGCGGCAGCGCCAGCGCGCTGGGCGCCGGACCCGCCGCGCTGGGAAGCCACGTGGCGGTCGCCGCCGGCGGCGCTGCGCTGTCGTGGCTGGTGGTGATGGTGGCCTGGTTCTGGGACCCGGCCGGCCCCGAGCGCCGGGCGGTCGCCGCCGCCGACGCCGCCGTCGAGTCGGCCGAGCGGGGCGGCCTCGGGACGACCCGGCCCGGGTCGGTCGCCCGCGCCGTCCGGGTGGCCCACGTCGCGGTCGCCGGCGGCACCCGGCGGCGCCCCTCCCTGCGGCCCCGCCTCGAGCAGGTGGAAACCCGTTTCATGCGGGCCCTGCCGTCGGTCGACGCCTCCCCCGCCGGCCCGGCGGTGCCGCTGGACGTCCGGGTCCCGGGCGGGGCGCCCTCGTGGTTGCCCACCGCGGTCCGGATCGGCCTCGGGGCGTGGGGTGCGGGCACGCTGGCCGCAGCGCTCGGCCTGCACAGCCCGTACTGGGCCGCCACCACCGCGGTGGCCGTGCTGCTCGGCACCGATGCGCGGCACACCCGCGCCCGCGCGCTGCACCGGGTGAGCGGCACCCTGCTCGGCATCGCCGCTACCGCGGTGCTGTTCGCCCTGGACCTCCCCGTCGGCCTCACGATCGCGGTGGTCGGCCTGCTGCTCGTGGGGGCGGAACTGCTCATCGCCAGCCAGTACGTGCTGGCGGTCGCCCTCATCACGCCGGTCGCGCTGTCCCTGGTGCACATCGGGGCGCCGGGCACCCCGGAGGCCGAGCTGATCGCCGTCCGGCTGGGCGAGACGCTGGTCGGGATCGCCGTCGGGCTGGCTGCCGGGCTGCTGCTGTTCCCCCGGACCGGCAGCCGCCGGCTACCGGCCGCGGTCGCCACGACGGTCGAGCGGGCACTCGCCGCCGCCGCGGCAGCACCGGGCGGACCGGCCGACCGGGCCCTGGAGAACGCTCTGATCGCCCAGAACGAGGTGGCCACGGCCGCCCGGGCCGAGCTGTTCGCCGCCTCCGGCGCGGACGCCTGGGTCCGGCTGTCCCGGCATGTCGGCGACCTGGGCTGGGCGCTGCTGGGCGCCCGGGCCCGGCAGGAGGACGCCCTGGGGGCCTGGGTCGCGGCGCGGATCGCCCGCGACCTCACGCCGCTCCGCCGCGACTGAGATCGGCCGGGGAGCCGCTCAGTTCCTGCGCTCGACGACGAAGACCGGGATCTCCCGATCGGTCTTGCGCTGGTAGTCGGCGTAGTCGGGGAACGCGGCGACGGCCCGCTCCCACCACTCCGCCTTCTCCGCCCCCGTGACCTCGCGGGCCACGCCGTCCCACACCTGGTCCCCGTCCTGGACGGTGACCTCGTCCGGATGGGCCTTCACGTTGTAGTACCAGGTGGGGTGCTCGGGGGCGCCGCCGAGCGAGGCGACCATCGCGTAGGTGCCGTCGTGTTCGACCCGCATCAGCGGGTTCTTGCGGACCTTGCCGCTCTTCGCGCCGCGGGTGGTGAAGACGACCACCGGCTCGGTGCGGTTGGGCAGCGTGCCGCCCTCCCGCCCGCCGGTGCGCTCGTAGAGCTCCACCTGGTCGCGCACCCACTTCTCCGGACTGGGCTGGTACTCACCGTCGAGAGGCATGGCCCGACCCTAGGTGGGGTCCGGCCGTCCCGCCGGGAACCGGGGGCCGGGCTCAGCCGGCGCTGAGCACCCGGACCGGGGCGCCGTCCAGCCAGGCGACGACGTCCTCGACGGCCTGGCCGTACATGGCGGCGTAGGACTGCCGGGACGCGTACCCGACGTGCGGGGTGAGCACGGTGCGCGGCGCGCTGCGCAGCGGGGAGTCGACCGGCAGCGGCTCGACGTCGAAGACGTCCAGCGCGGCGCCGGCGATCGTCCCGGCGGACAGCGCGGCCAGCAGCGCGGCCTCGTCGACGATCGGCCCGCGGGAGGTGTTCACCAGCCGGCCACCTGGCCCGAGCAGGCGCAGCTCCGCAGGCCCGACCAGTCCGCGGGTCCGGTCGGAGAGCCGCAGGTGCACCGAGACGACGTCGCTCCCGGCGAACAGCCCGGCCTTGTCCACCAGGCGGGCGCCGTGCTCGGCCGCCCGTCCGGCGGTCAGGTTCTCGCTCCACGCCAGCACCTCCATGTCGAAGGCGCGCGCGTAGCCGGCCACGACGGCGCCGATCCGCCCCAGACCCAGCAGCCCCAGCGTGGAGCCGGCCAGCTCGATGCCCAGGTGCTCCTGCCAGCGGCCGGCCCGGACGGCCCGGTCGTCGGCGACGACGTCGCGGGCCAGCGCCATGACCAGCGCCCAGGTCAGCTCCGCGGCGGCCGCGGTGCCGCCGGCCGTGCCGCACACGACCACGCCCTGCGCCGCGGCCGCCGGCAGGTCGATCGCGGCGTTGGCCGTGCCGGTGGTCACCAGCAACCGCAGCCGCGGCAGCCTGGCCAGCAGCGGAGCTGGGAACGACGTCCGCTCCCGCATGGCGACGACGACGGCGGCGTCCGCGAGCCGGGCGACCAGCGCGTCGACGTCGTCGAGGTGGTCGGTGTACCGGACGACGTGCGCGCGGCCGGCCAGCGGCGACCAGTCGGCGACGGACAGGGCGACGTCCTGGAAGTCGTCGAGGACGACGACGGGCACGGGGGCGGTCACGACCCGGACCCTGCCGCATCCCCGGCGCGGCGACGAGTTGTCGCCCCCTCCCGGCACGGGCAGGCTGGGCGCTCCCCACCCCGGACGGATCGGACGACGTGACCTCCCCCCACGCGCAGGACCCCGCAGCGCCGGCCCCTGAGCCGCAGGTCGACCCGACGGCCGCTGCGATCGCCGCCGGGTACGCCTTCGACGGGCCGGCCCTGGAGCTCGGCTCGGTGGTGCACGGTGGCCGCCCCCATCCCGGTGCCCGGGTACGGCTGCCGCTGGCGATGGCCAACCGGCACGGCCTGATCGCCGGTGCGACCGGCACCGGGAAGACCACGACGCTGCAGCTGCTCGCCGAGCAGCTCTCCGCCGCCGGCGTACCGGTCGTCCTGGCCGACGTGAAGGGCGACCTGACCGGGCTGGCCCGGGCGGGCGAGCCCGGCGACCGGGTCACCCGCCGCACGGCCGACACCGGCGACGACTGGTCGCCCACGGCCGCGCCGGTGGAGTTCCTGGCGCTCGGCGGGATCGGCACCGGGGTGCCGGTACGGGCGACCCTCACGTCCTTCGGGCCGCTGCTGCTGTCGAAGGTGCTCGACCTCAACGACACCCAGGAGAGCTCACTCGGGCTGGTCTTCCACTACGCCGACTCGGCCGGCCTGCCCTTGCTGGACCTCAAGGACCTCCGGGCGGTGATCAGCTGGCTGACCAGCGACGCGGGGAAGCCGGAGCTGGCGGCGCTCGGCGGGCTGTCCAGGGCCACCGCGGGGGTGATCCTGCGCGACCTGATCGCCCTGGACGACCTCGGCGGCGACGTCTTCTTCGGGGAGCCGGAGTGGGACATCTGCGACCTGCTGCGCACCACCCCGGACGGGCGCGGCGTGATCAGCGCCGTCGAGCTGCCCGAGCTCCAGGACCGCCCGGCGTTGTTCTCCACGTTCCTGATGTGGCTGCTCGCCGAGCTGTTCGAGGAGCTGCCCGAGGTCGGCGACCTGGAGCGACCGAAGCTGGTGTTCTTCTTCGACGAGGCCCACCTGCTGTTCACCGGCGCCAGCAAGGCCTTCCTCGACTCGGTGACCCAGACGGTCCGGCTGATCCGCTCCAAGGGCGTGGGCATCTTCTTCGTCACCCAGAACCCCACCGACGTGCCTCCCGCGGTGCTCGGCCAGCTGGGTAACCGGGTGCAGCACGCGCTGCGTGCGTTCACCCCCGACGACGCGACGGCGCTGAAGAGGACGGTGAAGACCTATCCGAAGAGCGCGGACTACGACGTCGTCGAGACGCTGACCTCGCTGGGCACCGGCGAGGCGGTCGTCACGGTGCTCAGCGAGCGGGGCGCCCCCACACCGGTGGCCTGGACGATGCTGCGCGCGCCGCGGTCCCTGATGGGGGTTCTCGATCCGGCCGCGCAGCAGCAGGCGGTCGCCTCCTCGCCCCTGCAGGCGCGCTACGGGACGGCGGTCGACCGCGAGTCGGCCTACGAGCGGTTGGCGACCCGGCTGGCAGGTCCCCCGGCAGCGGCGCCTGCTCCGCCCGGGTCGGCCGACGCCGGGGTGCGGCCCGAGCCGGAGCGGGGTACCCCGGACCGGACGCCGGCGTCCCGCCGGACCCCGCGCCGCCGGCCGGCCGCCGAGCCGGTCGGCGAGCCGGTCGGCGAGCCGGTCGGCGACAGTGTGCTGAGCACCGTCCTGGGCTCGTCGGCGTTCCGTGCCTTCACCCGGTCGGCCGCCTCGGCCCTGGGCCGGGAGATCACCCGGGGCATCTTCGGCACCCGTCGCCGGCGCTGACCACGCCCTCTGGAGGTAGCAGCACATGAGGTTCAACGAGGGCGCACGACTCGACACCTCCGACGTCACGGACGTGCGGGGTGGAGGTGGCGGTGGGTTCGGTGGCGGCCGGGGCCTGGCGGTGGGCGGTGGCGGGCTGGGCGTCGTCGGCATCATCGTCGTCGTGCTGTTCCAGCTGCTCGGCGGCGGCGGAGGCGGCAGCACCGGTGGCAGCCCGCTGGGCGGCGGTGGTTTCGGCGCGATCGGTCAGGGCCAGACCGCCGACGACAGCGATCTGGCGCAGGACTGCCAGACCGGCGCGGACGCCAACCGCTCGGTCGAGTGCGCGGTGGTGGCCCAGATCGACTCCATCCAGGACTACTGGACCCAGGCGTACGACGGGTACCAGCGCACCGACACGGTCTTCTTCGCCGGTTCCGTGCAGACCGGCTGCGGCGGGGCCAGCAGCGGCACCGGCCCCTTCTACTGCCCGGCCGACCAGCTCGTGTACATCGACCTGACCTTCTTCGACGAGCTGCAGCAGCGGTTCGGCGCCCAGGGTGGCGTGTTCGTCGACGGCTACGTGCTGGCCCACGAGTACGGCCACCACGTCCAGGACCTGCTGGGTACCAGCACCCAGGTCGACCACGCGGAGAGCGGCCCGACCAGTGGCAGCGTGCGCCTGGAGCTGCAGGCCGACTGCTACGCCGGCACCTGGGCCAACCACGCCGAGACGGTGCCCGACGAGTCCGGCCAGCCGCTGATCGCCGACATCACCGACGACGACATCGCCCGGGCCCTGGACGCGGCCGGGCGGATCGGCGACGACTTCATCCAGGAGAACCTCGGCAGCGGCCGGGTCGACGAGGAGTCGTTCACCCACGGCAGCTCCGAGCAGCGCCGGCGCTGGTTCACGACCGGCTACCAGACCGGCGACCCGAACCAGTGCGACACGTTCGCCACCGACGACCTGGGCTGACGCCACCGGCGTGCGTTGCCGGAGGGCATGACGTCGTCCTCAGCAACTCGCGGGGCCCGGGCACCCTCGCCGGACTGGTGGCCGACGTGCCGGTGGAGCCGCCGGAGTGCGACAGCCCCGGCTACGGGGCGATCGCCGACGCCGGCCGGCTGCGCGACCTGCTGTCCTCGGCCCGGAGCTACCGCGACATGGATCGACGCCGACCCCGCGGCTCGGGACCGCGGACATCCCGCGCCTGCCCGGGCGGAACGGGGGAACGCTCGGCGCAGCCGAGTCCTGGCCCTGTCCGGGCCTCAGCCCGCGACCAGCGTCTCCTCCTCGGCGACGATCTGGGCGTTCCAGGTCGGCTTCTCGGCCTGCCAGCGGTCCTCGGTGCGACCCTTGCGCCAGTACCCCGAGATCGAGGTGAGCTCCGGCGTCAGCGTCCGGTCGGCCCGCAGGTGACGGCGGACGTCACGGACGAAGCCCGCCTCGCCGTGCACGAAGGCGTGCACGGTGCCGCCGGGCAGCTCGGACGCCAGCACCGCCGCCAGCAGGGCGGTGCCGGGCTCGCGATGCTCGCGGTGCACCCAGAGCAGCTCGACGTCCGCGCCCACGGACAGCTCCTGCTCGTCCTCGGGCCCGGGAACCTCGACGAACACCCGGGCCGGACGACCGGCCGGCAGGCGTCCCAGCGACGCGGCGATCGCCGGCAGCGCGCTGTCGTCACCCACCAGCAGGTGCCAGTCCGCGTCCGGGCTGGGCGTGTAGGCACCTCCCGGGCCGAACAGCTGGATCAGGTCACCGGGGCGGGCGGCCGCCGCCCAGGGGCCGGCCAGGCCCTGGTCGCCGTGGTGGACGAAGTCGATGGTCAGCTCGCCGGTCCCGGCGTCCCAGGCGCGCACGGTGTAGGTGCGGGTGACCGGCCAGCTCTCCGGCGGCAGCTCAGCGCGCACCTGCTCGACGTCGAAGGGCACGTCGTAGGGGGCATCGGACGGGCGGAAGAGCAGCTTCACGTAGTGGTCGGTGTAGTCGCCCGCGGGGAACCCGGCCAGTCCCTCGCCACCCAGCACCACCCGGATCAGGTGGGGCGTGAGCCGGGTGGTGCGCAGCACCTCGGCCACCCGTGCCACCCGCTTGCGTCGTGGTGCCTGGGTCATCGCTCCTCCTAGTTCGGTGAGGCTTGCCTTGCCTGCCCCGTCGTGAGAGTACAAGCGCGCCGGTCCGCTCCTGCCCCGAGATCATTTATCACCGTCTCGGTTTGCCGGGCGCGGACCGGGGGGTACCGCAAGCAACACCGGACGGCGGCCCCACTCAGACCCGGTGGGACGAAGTGACCAGCGCCGACCCGGGGCCGCGAGGCCCCTGGACACGCCGTTCCGGGCGGCTCACCCCCCGCCCCTGGGCAGCACGCCAGCCCAGTGGAGGCGACCGGTCGTCCCGGGTCGACGACAGACCCCAGTCCACACACCGACGAGGAGGAACGATGACCCACTCCATCGACACCCCCACACCGCCGCCCACGAGCGGCGCCACCCCCGTGTCGACCACCCCGTCGACCAGCGACGTGGCGAAGGACCAGGCGAGCACCGTCGCCTCGACCGCCGCCCAGGCCGGCAGCCAGGTCGCCTCGACCGCCGCCGACCAGGCCAAGCAGGTCACCCAGGAGACCAAGCGCCAGGCGCAGGACCTCGTCCAGCAGGGCCGCCAGCAGCTGCAGCAGCAGGCGCGCACCGGCCAGCAGAAGGCCGGCCAGGGGCTCAACGAGATCGCCCAGCAGCTGCGGACCATGGTGCAGGGCGGCGAGACCCCGTCCGGGCCGGCCGCCGACCTGGTGGCCCAGGCCGGCGACAAGGTGGAGCAGCTCGCCTCCTGGATCTCCGACCGTGAGCCCGGCGACCTGGTCGTCGAGCTGCGCAACTTCGCCCGCCGCAAGCCGGGCGTCTTCCTGCTCGGTGCCGCAGTCGCCGGCGTCGTCGCCGGCCGGCTGACCACGGGTGTGGTCGCCGCGCACAAGGACGAGAGCAACTCCGGCACCACCGGGACCACCGGGTACGCGCAGCCCGCCGTCACGCCCGTCCCGACGTACGCCGAGGAGGGGTTCGCCGGCACGAACTACGCCACGGACACCGCCACGACCGGCTACACCGGCGGCACGACCGGCTACACCGGCGGCACCGGCGGCTACCCGACCACCGGCACCACCGGCTCGGTCCCGCCGCCGCCGTACGGCACCGTTCCCCCGGCCGGGACGACCGGCGGCTTCGACGACCCGCTGCGCACCGGCGAGGCGGGCCGGCCGTGACCACTCCGTATCCCGGCGGCGTGCCCGGCGCCCCACCCGCGGGTGACCCGAACTTCACCCAGGGGGGCGCCACCAGCTACACCGCCCCGACCGCGGGCGCGCACGGCCCCTACGGCGACGCCCAGCCGATGACCGACGACGGGCACCCCGACGTCGAGGGCACCTCGGTCGGGTCGCTGATCGGCGAGGTCACCCGTGACATGTCGACCCTGATGCGCCAGGAGCTCGAGCTGGCGAAGGCGGAGCTGCGCGAAGAGGCGAACCGGGCGACCAGCGAGGTCAAGGCGCAGGCCAGCAAGGCCGGCAAGGGCGCCGGGATGCTCGGCGGCGCCGGCTACGCCGGTCACATCGGCGTGCTGTTCCTCTCCATCGCGCTCTGGTGGGCGCTGTCCCACCTGGTGGGCCACAGCTGGTCGGCACTCATCGTGGCCGTCATCTGGCTGATCATCGCGGCGGTCCTCTACTCGATGGGCCGCAAGCAGCTCAAGCAGATCGACCTCTCTGGCCTCAAGCAGGTCAACCCCAAGCCCGAGCGCACCGTGGAGACCCTCCAGCAGGTGCCCGGCGCCCTCAAGCCCAACTGACCGGACAGGAGACAGACATGACCAGCAGTGACCCGGAAGTGATCCGGCGCCAGATCGAGGAGACCCGTAGCAACCTCAGCTACGACGTCGATGCGCTCAACGAGAAGGTCAACCCCACGCGGGTCGTCGACCGCCGCGTCGGCAAGGCCAAGAGCACGGTGACCGGCCTCAAGGACCGCGTCTTCGGTTCGGCGCACGAGACCGGCCAGTACGCCGGTGGCGCGGCGTCCAACGTCGCCGGCAGCGTCCAGGGCGCCGCCTCCTCGGCGTCGGAGAACGTCTCGAACGCCGCCTCCACCGCCATGGGGGCCGTGCAGTCGGCGCCGCAGACCCTCCAGCGCCAGGCCCAGGGCAACCCCCTGGCCGCCGGGCTGATCGCCTTCGGCGTCGGCTGGCTGGTGTCCTCCCTCCTGCCGACCAGCGAGAAGGAGAAGCAGCTCGCGGCCCAGGCCGAGTCCGCGGTCAAGGAGCACTCGCAGCCGCTGGTCGACCAGGCCAAGAGCGTCGCCCAGGAGATCGGTGACAATCTGAAGCCGGCCGCCCAGGAGGCCGTCGAGTCGGTCAGGACCACCGCCCAGGAGGGCGTCGAGAACGTCAGGGCCGAGGGCCAGTCCGCCGCGCAGGACGTCCAGGGCACCGCCAAGGACGCCAGGACGACGGTCCAGGGGCACGCCAGCTCCTGATCGGCACAGCACCGGCACTCCGGCCCCCGTCGCGTTCCGCGGCGGGGGCCGCGCCGCGTCCGGGTCCGCGCCGCGCTGGACGGTGGCCCGGCCCGACTCCAGCCCGGGACCGTTCCTGCCGATGTCGTCGGTGAGGTCGTCCCCCGGACTCACCGGGTGGGGCCGGGAGCGGAGGGAGGCGGCGGACGTGGACTCCCGGCCCCGGGTGCTGGTCGCCGACGACGAGGACGACATCCGCCTGCTCGTGACCCTCGCCGTCCGGAAGGCGGGGTGCACGGTGGTGGCCTCGGTCGCCGACGGCACCGAGGCGCTGGCCGTCGCCCGCACGGAGACCCCCGACCTGCTGGTGCTCGACGTGTCGATGCCGGGCGCGACCGGTCTGGAGGTGTGCACCGCGCTCCGGGCGGAACCCGCCACCGCCGGCTGCCGGGTGCTGCTGCTGTCCGCCGGCGCCTCGCCCGACGACATCGCCCGCGGGCTGTCGGCCGGTGCCGATGCCTACCTGCCCAAGCCCTTCACCGTCGCCGGACTGGTCGCCCGGGTGCGCGACCTGACCTCCGGGGTCCAGGCATGACCGCCGTGCTGGACCCGCCGTCGGTGCGCGTGCCCTCGCCCGCGCCGGCGCACCGCCGGCAGCGGTTCGTCCCTGCCGGACTGGCCGTGCTCGCGCTGGCCGGCGTGCTGCTGCTCGCCTCGCGGCCCGACGGCCTCCTACTGGTCACCGGTGCGGCTGTGGCCGTGCTCCCGGTCGCCGAGCTGGCCCGGCGCCTGCGCCGGCAGGTCGCCGAAGCGAGGGGGCTGGAGGAGCAGCGACGGGACCTGGTCACCCAGGGACGCACCACGGCCGAGGAGCTCGAGCGCGCCACCCGGATGATGCGGGCCCGCGCGCAGACCATGACCAGCGTCATCGACGCCGTGACCGAGCAGTCGATCATCGGCACCGACCGGGACGGCGTGGTCCGGGTGTGGAACCCGGGCGCCGAACGGATGCTCGGCCTGCCCCGGGCCGACGTCGTCCGCACCCGCTCCATCACCGACTTCCACGCACCGGAGGAACTGGACGGCGGGACAGCCCCCGGAGCCGACCCGGCACAGCGCACCGCGGCCCGCTTCGCCGCGCTGGTCCGGGTTGCCCGGGAGCAGGGCAGCGACGTCCGGGACTGGACCTACCTGACCGCCGACGGCCGGCAGCTGACCGTCTCCGTGGCGATCACGCCCCGCACAGACGACGACGGCGAGCAGGCCGGCTGGAACTTCGTGGGCACCGACATGACGGAGGTCCGGGCCACCGAGCGGCTCAAGGACCAGTTCGTCAGCCTGATCTCGCACGAGCTGCGCACCCCGCTGAGCTCCATCCTCGGCTACCTGGAGCTCGTGATGGACGAGGAGGGACAGCCGCTCACCGACGAGCAGCGGCAGTACCTGGCCGTCGTCGAGCGGAACGCCCAGCGCCTGCTGCGCCTCGTCGGCGACCTGCTGTTCACCGCCCAGGTCGACGCCGGCCGCTTCACGTTGCAGCCCGAGGACGTGGACCTCGCCGGGATCGTCCGCGCGGCCGAGGAGACGGCCCGGGTCGCCGCGGCCGCCCGCGGCGTGGACGTGTCGGTGGCGGTGCCCGACGGCGGACTCGTGGTCCGCGGCGACGCCCTGCGGCTGGGCCAGGCCTGCGACAACCTGGTGTCCAACGCGGTCAAGTTCACCCCGGCCGGCGGGCACGTCACCCTCCGGCTGGTCCCCGGTTGGCAGGACGAGGGCGGCCAGGTGGCAGCCGAGCAACGGCCCGGCTCCCGGGCGGTCGCCTCGCTGGTGGTCAGCGACACCGGGGTCGGCATCCCGGCCGGAGAGCAGGGGCAGCTGTACACCAGCTTCTTCCGCGCGTCGACCGCCCGGCGCAACGCCGTCCCCGGGGTCGGGCTGGGGCTGACGATCACCAAGGCGATCACCACCGCACACGGCGGGAGCCTCGACGTCACCAGCGCCGAGGGCGTCGGGACGACGTTCACCATGACGCTGCCCGTCGGCTGTTGATGGACCCCGCTGCGGCGGGGACGCGGTGAGCGCCGGTCGGCACGGTCGGTGGCGTCCGGGCCGTGTCGGGGAACGCGGGAACGCCTGCGTGCCGCCGCTCCCGCGGAGCTCGAGGTGCGGGATGCGGCGCCGGTGTCGGTGCTCCGCGCGACCCTGGCTGGTCTCGACAACGCCGGAGCCGTCCCGCTCGGAGGATCGGAGGACTCGACCCCGGGAGCCTCGCGGGCCGGCCGGCCGGAGCGGGCGCAGCGGCTGAGCTCCGAGACGGATCTGCTGGCCACCGTCGCCGGGATGCCTCCGCAGCAGCAGCCATGGCCCCCCGTGCAGGGGCCCGCCGCGAGCTCGCGAGCGGTGCGGCGCGGAGGCGCTCGTCTTGCGGTTTTCTTGCGGATCGCTGGTGGGGGGCCTGCGGTTGGACCTCCAGAGTCGGTCTCGTCACCGGGAACACCCGGTGAGGAGGACCGACGCCCCGGAGATCGACATGAACGCCACCACCCGCACCCGCACCGCCCGCAAGGTCATCGGCTCACTCGGCGTCATCGGCGCCGCGGCCGCCGTCGCCGGCCTGGGCACCTTCGGCACGTTCACCGACAGCACCACCCCCCTCAACGCCACCGTCGCCACCGGCACCCTCTCGATCAACCTCACCGCCGCCCACGACACCGGCACGCTGAACATGGCCGCCACCAACTTCGTGCCCGGCGACTCCCTCACCCGCTCGGTCAACCTGGTCAACAACGGCACCACCAACTTCAGCGCCCTCAACCTGGCCGCCACCCCCTCCGACGCCACCAAGACCAGCCTGCTCACCACCGACCAGGTCAACGGCCTCAAGCTCAGCGTCAAGTCCTGCTCCACCGGCTGGACCAGGCCCACGTCCACCACCTACGCCTGCTCCGGCACCACCAAGACCCTGGTCAACAACGCGCCCGCCGTCGGCAACTTCGCCCTGCCCACCCCGGCCAGCATCGCCGCCGGCGGCACCGACCACCTCATCATCAGCCTCGCCCTGCCCACCGACGCCGGCAACCAGTTCCAGGGCCTGTCCAGCGGCCTGTCCCTCACCTTCGGCGGCACCCAGGCGGACGGCACCACCCGCTGACCAGCGGAACCCGCCCGCCCAACCGCTGACGACACCGAGGACCCGCCATGACCGCCGCCCTGCTGGCGCCCCGCGCCACCCACCCCGGAACCGGGGCCACCCTGCCCCGGATCCCGGCGCAGCCCACCACGGCCACCACCGCCCGCACCACCGCCAGCACCGCCCGCGGCACCACCGCCGGCACCGCCAGCACCGGCGCCTGGAAGCGGACCGCCGCCCAGCTCTCCCGCTGGACGGCCCACCTGGTGATGCTCCTGGCCATCGTCGTCTTCGCCGGCCTCGCCATCGGACCCCACGTCCTGGGCTACCGCACCATGACCATGCTCACCGGCAGCATGGCCCCCGAGATCAACCCCGGCGACGTCATCGTCGTCACCCCCCTCCCGATCTCCGAAGTCCGAGCCGGGATGGTCATCAGCTACCACATCCCCGTCGACGACCACCGCCTCGTCAGCCACCGGGTCCTCTCCGCCCAGACCAGCCCCGACGGCGCCGTCACCGTCCAGACCAAGGGCGACGCCAACGACGCCCCCGACCCCTGGCAGGCCACCCTCCACGGCGACACCGCCTGGCAGGTCACCGCCGTCATCCCCCACCTCGGCACCCTCATCCAGACCCTCCGCACCCCCATCGTCAGCCAGGCCCTCGTCTACGGCGCCCCCACCCTCCTCGCCGGCTGGCTCCTCCTCTCCATCTGGCGCCCCACCCACACCCAGGACGACCAGCGATGACCGGGCGAGTCGACGCGGACAGGAGCGATACCGTGCGGACCGCACTCGTCGTCCACAGCGACACCACCGCCCGCCGGCAGGTCGCCGGGCTCCTGGCCCTCGGGGGCTGGGAGGTCCGCGAGGCCGCCGACCTGAGCGAGGCCCTGTGCCTGGCCACCGTCTTCGACCTCGACCTGGTGGTCACCGGCACCTCGGTCGCCGGCGTCCCCGCCCCGCAGGTGCTGGCCGAGGTCCGCCGCGTCGGCTGCACCGCCCGGTTCCTCGTGGTGGGCGATGACCTCACCGACCAGATGCGCGCGGACTGCGCCGTCGCCGGTGCGCTGGCCTGCCTACCGCGGTCGGTCGACGCCGGGGTACTGCTGGACCTCGTCCTGCGACGTGGCACACCGCCGGCCGTCGTGCCGGATCGCCGGGACAACATCGAGGTCGAGGACCTGCACGACGCCGACCTGGACGCCGAGCTCATGGACAGGCTGCAGGGCATGTACGAGCACGCGCTGCCGACCCGGCTGACGGCCATCACCAGCAGCGCCGCCGACGGCAACCCGCCGGCGGTCGCCGCCGCGGCGTTCACGCTGGCCGGCACGAGCGGCCAGC
>JAOPWO010000245.1 GCA_025965635.1 Modestobacter sp.
CGTCTCCAGCAGCCGGGCGGTCTCGGCGACGAAGGCTAGGAGTTCAGGCCCGAGCAGTCCGGCCAGCGTGATTCCCCCGACGGAACCGGTCGCCGCCAGGTCGAGAACCTGGGCCACCAGGTCGGCGGGCCGATCGGCGGTCCAGCTGCTGCCTGCCGGCCGTCCCAGCTGTGCGGCTGCCTGGTGGTGCGGTCCGGTCATCGCCACTGGGGCCACTACCACGCTGCCCGAGGGGCGACCTGCTCCGGCGGCTCGTTCGTGTAGCGCCTCCGCCGTCCGGAGCGCGTCCTGCGGGGAAGCAGTCCATGGCATCACGACGTCGGCGACCCCAGCGGCGAACGCGATCTCCTCGTCCCGGTCCGACGGGGAGCTGAAGAGCAGTGGTCGGCCCTGAGGCGAACGCGGCGTGTCGAGCGGGCCGTCGACGAGGTAGAACTCGCCGACGTGGCGCAGCGCGTGGATCCGTGCCGTGTCGACCCATGAGCCGCTCGCCCGGTCGGGGACCTGGGCGCCAGGTGCCCAGCCGTCCCAGAGTCCGAGCGCCACATCGACGAACTCGCCCGCGCGGCGCAGGCGGGCATCGGTCGGGGTGGCCGGGTCAAGCCCGAACTCCGCGTCTTGGAGCGCGTTTCCCAGCGGCATGACGTGCCACCCCGTACGACCTCCGGTCAGGTGGTCGAGACCGGCGATCTCACGAGCCATGTTGAACGGCTGGCCGTACCGCGCAGACCCGGATGTCACCAGACCGATGCGTCGGGTCACACGTGCCACGGACGCCACCAGCGTCGTGCTGTCGGCCACGACCGCCGTGGCGCCATCCGCCGTGAGCGGGTGAGGCCCGGGGTCGTTGACCACGAGGGCCGTGGTGCCGACCGCCTCCAGGTCACCGACCATCTGCCGCCAGGCGGGAAAGACCCCGGTGGTTCCTGGTCTCGGCGGGGGGACCATGACGTTGAGATGCAGAACGGGCCGGTCCTTCATGTGTGATGCTCCATCTTCGATGTGTGGTGTGCGGTTTCGAGCGGACGTCCACTGCGCCGGGTCGAACGCGGCCGGGCATGTCCTTGAGGCAAGCCGGCAACTCGGGGCGCCGGGCCGGGAATTGCGGTCTGCGCAGAAGTCGGCGCGTACACGGCGTGGCACTCACGGTGTGGGCCCCGCGGGAACTCCTTCCGCCGCACACGGGTTCGCTCCTGACTCGGACCGGATCCTGACCGGCGACGCGACGTCCATTCCCGGCTCATGCCCGGAGACTTTTCCGCGTTGACGTTTCTCCGCGACTGCTCGATGGTGACCGTTTCATTGCGCCTGTCCCGGCACGTCGGGATGTCCTGCCGCATCCACGGGCGAGGAGCGACGAGGTGTGCGCCAAGGCCCCCCGCGGAGGATCGAGAGCGCCAGAGAGGCAGCGTTGGCGGCCATCAGGAGCATGAGGGCGATGAGGGAGCCCCAGCTGGACGCGTCCCTGCCCGCGCCAGCGGCATAGGTCTCCACGCCGCTCCGGGCCAACCAGCTGTTGAGGATGAGCAGCGTGACGGCGGTGCCGACGGCCTGGCCACCGTTGAACAGCATCGCGCGCACGCCGCTGGCTGTGGCTCGGCGGTCCCGGTCGACCCCGGCCATGATGGCGGCCGTGTTCGGAGCCGCGAACAGTCCTACTCCCCACCCGACGGCGGCGAGGGCCCCTCCCGTGGCCCAGAGCGGAGCGTGCGGGTGCGCAACGGTGACCAGGACGCCGGCGAGTCCGGCGAGGATGACGACCGACCCCGTGGTCGACAGCGCGCGTGCTGACCAGTCCCGCGACAACCAGCTGCCGACGGGGGAGCCGGCGACCGTGGCTACGCCCATGGCCAGCAGGACCAACCCCGCCTCGGCGGCAGTGCGCTGCAGTGTCACCTGCAGGTGGAGCACGACGAGCACGGTCACCCCCGCCCTGGTGAGGGAGTTGAAGAACGCGGCGCCGTAGGCGCAGGCCCGGGCCGCATCCCGGATGAGCATCAGGTCCACCAGCGGGGCGGGGCTCCGCGTCTCCGTGCGGGCGAACAAGCCCAGGAGGGCAACTCCCGCCGCCGCCAGGCCGAGCGTGCGCGGGTCGGCCATTCCCCAGGTCGATGCTCTGTTGATCGCAACGAGGAGGCTGACCATGCCTGCCGTGGAGAGCACCGCTCCCTGAAGGTCGAAGGGCTCCCTGGTGCCGGTGCGCCGGGGAGCCTTCTGCAGGACCCGACTTCCCCACACGATGGCAGCGATGCCGAAGGGGACGTTCATGAGGAAGATCGCGCGCCAGTCGAACGCGGTGATGAGAACGCCCCCGACAGCCGGTCCGACGGTGTGGGCCACCGCTGCTGCGGTCACGTTCATGCTCAGCCCGAACGTGAGGCGGTGGGGTGGGAAGCTGTCGGCGATGAGGGCAGTGGTGTTGGAGACGGTCGTCGCTGCGGCGATGCCCTGCAGCACGCGGAGGACGATCATCGTCGTGGAGTTGTCGGCCAGCGGGCACAGCAGGCTGACAACGGTGAAGACGGCTAGTCCACCCAGGTAGAGCCGCTTGCGGCCGATCAGGTCCGAGATGCGGCCGAACACCAGGATCGATGCGGTGTTGGCCAGCATGAAGGAGACGACGAACCAGTCGGCGGTGGACGACGCCACCCTGAACGCGGCGGACATCTCGGGCAGCGCGACGGTGACCGAGGTGCCGGTCATGAGCACCAGCATGAGTCCGAGGGTGGTCACGGACAGGACACGACGGCACTGCCGGCGGATGGCGCGGTCGTCCTCCTCCACCACGGACGGCGATGCCGTCGGGACCTCGGGCGGAGCCGCTGCGGCGTCGGGGTCGCCCGCGGTGTCGTGTTCCTGATGGGCCAGGTCGTTCGGCGGTGGCACCGGGCTTCTTCCAGTTTTGGGGGACCGTGCACCGCCGGGTGAAGATCCGCCCGGCGGTGCACGGGGTTCACAGAGCCGAGGAGTCGGCCGGGATCACTCCGTGATCTCGAGGCTGGCGAAGTCGATGGCGTTCTCGGAGCGGTAGGTGTAATTCCCGACGCTCTCCCTGAAGGCCTGGGAGGGCTGCACCGCGGCGACGAAGATCTCCGGCGTGGAGTTCAGGTTGATCTTCATCGCCTCAGCCCACAGCTCGCCGGCCTCCTCGCCCAGCGGATCTCCGGCCGCGATGGCCGCGTTGACCGTGTCGGTGAACTCCTGGTTCCGCCACCGTGAGGGGGCGGAGGTGGTGAACGGCTCCCAGAAGACCGTCATCGCGTAGGTCGGTGTCTGGACGAAGGCGCGGTTCTTGTACATGAGTGACTGGTACGTGCCTCCGAACCGGCCCTGTGCGAAGGAGGCCACCGGCTGCCGGTCGATGGTGACCTCGAACCCGGCGTCGGCGGCGTAGGACTGGATCATCACCGCGGCGTCCACGACGTCCGGCACGGCGTTGGAGACGGTCAGGGAGAAGGACAGCCCGTCGGGGAAGCCGGCCTCGGCGAGGAGCTCCTTGGCCCGCTCCGGGTCGTAGTCGTGCGTGGGCAGGTCAGCGGTGGAGTAGTTGCGGGTGGCGGGGTTGATGATGCCGACCTTGCGGGCGGCGCGACCCGAGTAGACCTGCTCGATGATCTCGTCATAGGGGACGGCCAGCGCCATCGCCTGGCGCACCAGCTCGTTGTCGAAGGGCGCCTTGTTCGTGACCAGAGCCATGTCGATGTACTCGATGGGATCCTCGACCTCCGGCACCACGACCCCCTCGGCCGTTGCGAGCTGGGCCTGGTCCGTGGGCCGCAGGCCTTCGGCGATGTGCACGTCGCCGCTGATGACCATGCTGGCCCGCGTGCCGGCGTCAGGGACGACGCGGAGGAAGACGCGCTTGACGGCGGGCTCCCCGAAGACGTAGTTGGGGTTGGCCACGAGGACCATCTCCTGGTCCGGCGTCCAGGTCTCCACGCTGTACGCGCCCATGCCCCACCCGGAGTTCGTCTTGCTCCACTCCACCGCGTAGGGGTCTTCGGGGGTGGCGTTCTCCCTGAGGACCGTGGTGTCGTAGATCGACCCCTGCATGTTGGCCAACAGGCCGAGGAAGTTGAAGCCCAGCCCGGGCTGGCTCAGCGTGAAGGCGACGGTGTGGTCGTCGATCTTCTGCATCTGGTTCAGGTCGGTCAAGGCCGGCGCGAACGTGCCCCTGGCGTAGGTAGGGGTGTTCCACTTCCGCTCGATGGACCACAGGACGTCGTCAGCGGTGAAGGGATTGCCGGCCGAGCTGATCAGATCCGGCCTGAGGTGGAAGGTGTACGTGAGGCCGTCGTCACTGACGTCGTAGGACTCCGCCAGGTAGCCCTCGTACTCGTTGAAGTCCTGCATCAGCGTTCCAGGGGTGTCACCCTCGACGTAGGGATTGCGGACCAGCCCAGCGTGGAAGTTGGCGTTCAGCTCGTAGGCCTCGAGGCTCAGACCGCCGCCGCCGTCCCAGGTGAGGGTCGGGGTGAGGGCCGGGACGGCGACCACCACCTCCTCGACGGTCTGGCCGCCGGTGGTTGCGCCGCTGTCGGACCCGGTCGAGGACGTGCAGGCGGCCAGCCACAGGCTGCCGACGCAGCAGAGGGCGGCGAGCCGCAGGCCCCTGCCGCGGCGGGGACCTGAGCGGTCCACGAGGGTCTGGCGCCGGTCGCGGGGGGCTGGGTGCGCCGTCTTGTCGAGCATGGTTCCTCCGTGGGGCGGGGTAGCGGGGGGGCGTGCAGGTACGGCCGGTCGGACGTGCGGTGCCCGACCAGCGGGCTTCCGGCGCACCACGAGGCAGGGCGGCGCGACGGGCAGGGGTCAGTGCGAGGCGGCGCCGCGTGTCAGCCGGGTCAACGTCGCGGTGACCGCGGCGGCGCTCGCCACGGCGAGGCACAGAGCCAGCGCAGGGAACAGGGAGGTCCACCAGCGCCCGAGCATCACGTCGCTCACCCCCTCGCTGACCATGGCTCCCCACTCGGGGATCGGGGGGGCCAGCCCGACGCCGAGGAAGCCGAGCGACGCCGACACGATGATGGAGATCCCGAAGACGAGAGAGCTGTTCTCCAGGGCCGGGCGGCAGGAGTTGGGCAGCACGTGGCGGAACATGATGCGGACCTCGCTGAGGCCGGCCATCCGGGCGGCGTTCAGGTAGCCGTCGTGTCGGACCTTGAGCACCTCGGCGCGGGTGAGCCGGATCTGGTTGGGCATCAGGATCAGCGCTAGGGCAATGCTCAGGCTGGCCACCGACGGCCCGAACAAGCCGACGACGACGATGCCGACGATCAGCGCCGGGACCGCGTCGGACAGGTCGACCGCTCGGCTGGCTCCACGGCCGACGATGCCCAGCGGGCCGCGCTGGGCCTCGTTCATCCCGATGACCAGCCCGAGCACCATCCCGCCCGAGGTGGCGACCGCCGTCACGATCAGCGCCATGGTGAGGTTGATGCGCGCTCCGGCGATGGTGCGTGAGAGCACGTCCATTCCGGTGGAGTCGGTACCGAACCAGTGGTCCGCGCTCGGGGGGAGGTTGGAGGCCGCGACCACGCGTTCGGGGTCGAACGGGATGAGCAGCACGCCGAAGGCGGCGATCAGCACGAGGAGGATGAAGGGGGCCGCTGGGCCCCAGAGGCGCAGGCGCGTCATGTTCGGCTCCTCAGCAATGGTTGGTCCGGCATGGATCAGCCCTCGGCTCTGGCGCCGGGCCGCCGGCGCGGGTCGAGGAGCATGTTCACGACGTCGACCGCGAAGTAGGCCACCAGGCACAGCGCCGCGATGGACACCAGGAAGCCCTGCAGGCCGAGGAAGTCCAGGGAGTCGACCGAGTCGATGGCGAACTGACCGAGGCCCCCGAGGCTGAACAGCTGTTCCAGGACCACCACGCCGCCCACCAGCCCACCGAAGAGCGCCCCGACCATCACCACAGCGCTGGCGGAGGCGCGGCGCAGGATGCTGAGGTACACGGCGGAGCGGGCCGCCCCGGAGGCGACCCGGAAGAGGGTGGGTGCGGCGGCGGCCGACTCCTCCAGCCCGAGGTCCAGCTGTTTCCAGATGCTCGGGGTGTGGACCAGCACGATGACGAGGACCGGCAGAGCGATGTGCTGCACCATCGAGTTCAGCACCGCCCACTCACCGGTCAGGATCGAGTCGGCGAGGGGAAATCCTGTGACGTGTGGCAGGGACATCCCCGGGTCGATCCGCCCGATCGGCGCAGGGATCCAGCGCAGGTTCGCGTACAGGACGACCAGGGCCACGATGGCCAGCGCGAAGTCGGGGATGGAACCGGCCAGACGCCCGTATCCGCGCAGCGGGATCTGCACCCAGGGTGAGGACGTGACCAGCTTCAGCGCGGCCAGCCCGAGCCCGAGCGCGACCGAGCCGAGAAGGCCAACGGTGACGAGCTCGATCGTCGCGGGGAGCCGCGACCAGATCTCCTCCCAGATGGGACGACCGGTGATGCGGGAGACCCCGAGGTCCAGGTGGAGCAGGTTCCCCCAGAAGGCCAGGAACTGACTCCAGATGCTGCCGTCGAGCCCCAGCGAGGTGGCCGCGGCCTGGTAGTCCTCCGCACTGATGCTCTGGCTCGTGTCGAGAACGGTCAGGACCGGGTCCCCGGGCACGAGCCGCACCAGGAAGAAGGACACCGTGGCGAACACGGCGATGTGCGCCGGCAGCGCGAGGGTGCGCAGCATCCACCAGCGGTGGCGCTGGAGCACGCTCTTCACCGGGCGTGTCCTGTCGGGGCGGCGGCTGACGTCGCGGCTGTGCGGCGGCGTCGGTACGCCTCCAGGAGGGTGACCGTGTAGGGATGGCTCGGGGCGTTGATGACCTGGCTGGTCTCGCCTCGCTCCACGATGTGGCCGTGCCGCATGACGACGAGCTCCTTCGTGACGAACGCGGTGGCCGGCAACCCGTGCGACACGAAGGCGAGCCCCACGTCGCGGTTCTCGCAGTAGTCCTTCAGGGTGTTCAGGACCGATCCTTGGACGGACACGTCGAGGGCGGAGACGACCTCGTCGCAGATCAGGATCCGGGGCCCGACCACCAGGGCGCGTGCCAGCGAGAATCGCTGGCGCTGGCCGCCGGACACCTCGTGGGGGAGCCGGTCCAGCTGGCGCGGATCCAGCATGAGCACCCGGAGCACCGCTTCGATCCGATCCTCGGCCTCGGATCCCGTGATCCCGCGCAACGTCCTCAGCGGGGTGGCCACCGCGTCCCGCAGGGTGCGGCGCGGGTCGAAGGACGAGGCCGTGTCCTGGGCCACGTACTGGACCGATGTGCGCATGTCCTGTCGCCCACCGCGGAAGTGCAGCAACTGCGCGATGTTCGCGCCGTTGAGGGTGATGCGCCCGGAGGTGGGTCGCTCCAGCCCGACGAGCATCTTCGACAGGGTCGACTTGCCGGACCCCGACTCACCGACCACACCGATCGCGGAGGCGGAGGTGATCTCGAAATCGACCGTCTCGACCGCGGTGAACCGCGCCGATCGACTGCCGTACTCCTTGCGGACGCCCTGGGCGAGCAGGGAGATGTAGGCGTCGCTGTTCCAGCTCACGCTGCCGAGCCCCGGGCCAGCAGGGGGATCCCCTCGAGGGTGGGCAACCGGTCTACCGCCACGTTGTCCAGCGTGGGGACGCAGGCGAGCAGCGCGCGGGTGTAGTCGCTGGTCGCGTCCCTGGCGATCGTGTCCGATCGGCAGACGTCGACGACCTCGCCCTGATACATCACGACCATCCGGTCGGTGTACTCCCGGCAGAGCTCGATGTCGTGGGTGACCATCAGCAGGCTCGCCCCCTGTTGCACCGTCATGGACACGAGCAGGTCCATGACATCGCGGCTCACCGAGGCGTCCAGGGCGGAGGTCGGCTCGTCGGCGATGAGCAGTCGGGGGCGGCTGCACATGGCCAGGGCCACCATGACGCGCTGGCTCATCCCGCCGGACAGTTCGTACGGGCGCAGTCGCAGCACCCGGTCGACATCGGCGATCCCGACCTGGGTCAGCCATTCGGTGGCCTGCGCGCGGGCGTCCCGGCGGCCCACCCGCTGCACGCCTTTCATGACGGCGGCGAACTGGCTGCCGATCGTCGCGACCGGGTCGAGGGAGGTCATCGCGTCCTGCAGGACCATGGACAGCCCCGGCGTGCGGACCGGTACGCGCCTGGTCGCTGAGCGGTCGAGTTGCCGGCCGTCGAACTCGAGCCGGTCCGCGGTGACGCGGGCGCCGGCGGCGGTGAGCAGACCCGCCACCGCCAGGCCGAGGGTCGTCTTGCCCGAGCCGGATTCCCCGACGATCCCGATCCGTTCACCTGGGCGGACGTCGAAGCTCGCCCCGCGGACCGCCACATGTGCACGGTCGCCCGTGCCGTAGGTGATGCAGAGGTTTCGCACGCGCAGCACCGTGGGCCGGGGAGCGCCTGGGAGCGGTGGCGCAGCGGCCTGCTCGCTGAGAACGATGTCCGTCATGAGTTGGCTCCTCGTCTGTTCGTCTACGTGGCTGAGGGCTAGAACTCGAGGAGGTTGTCCCGGAACATGTCGTGGGCGTACTCGGTACGGACGAGACCGCGCCGCTGAAGGGCGGGCACGAGGCCATCGGTGATCTCGCTGATGTAGCGGCGGTTGAGGTCGAAGTTGGAGATCAGGAAGCCGTCCCCGCCGACTTCCTGCATGACCTCGTCCATCTGGGCGGCGACGGAGTCGGGAGAGCCGACGAACTCGACCGCGCCCTGGCTCTGGCGCAGGAACTCCCGGGGGGTCAGGCCGATGACCTGGCGGAGCATCTGCTGGTGGCCGTTGGTCTGGACCGTGTCCGCGATCGGTTCGTCCAGCGGGAAGACCGAGAAGTCGATGCCGCTGTGACGGGACAAGTGCAGCAGTCCCAGCTCGGGGTGCGCTTCCGTCCACGCCCGCTGGCCCTCACGCTTCTCGCGAGCTTCAGCGTCGGTCTCGCCGAGGACAGGGGAGGCCATGAACAGCGTCTTGCAGTCGCCGGGGTTGCGCCCGAGCCGCTTCATCCGGGCGATGACGTCGTCCCGGAACACCTTCATCCCCTCCACCCCGCCGGAGGTCCCGGAGATGATGGAGTTCGCCGTGCCGGCGGCGAACTCGCGCCCGCGGTCAGAACCGCCCGCCTGGACGAAGACCGGGCGCCCCTGCGGGGAACGGTTGCCGTTGAGCGGGCCACGGGACTTGAAGAACTTGCCCTCGAAGTCGACGGTGTGGACTTTGCGGTGATCGGCCCAGATGCCGTTCTCCTCGTCGAGGACGACGGCATCCGCGTCCCAGGAGTCCCAGAGGCGGCAAGCGAGATCGAAGAACTCGTCGGCCATGTCGTAGCGCATGTCGTGCTCTACCTGCTCGTCGCGACCGTAGTTCTGCGCTGCCCGGTGACTGCTGGAGGTGACGATGTTCCATCCCGTACGGCCACGGGACATGTGGTCCATCGTGTTGATCTTCCTGGCGAGCATGTAGGGGTGGTACTCCGTCACCGACAGGGTCGGGACGATGCCGAGCCGCGAGGTCGAGGCGGCCAGGACGGGGGCCAGCACCGTCGGGTCCAGCTTGGGGGTGGCCGTGGCGCTGGCGAGGTAGTGCTTGGCGTTTCCGCCGTAGGCGTCCGGGACGTACGACGAATCCTCCATGATGAGGTAGTCGAAGCAGGCCCGCTCCAGAGCGCGCGCCAGGTCGATGAACAACTGCGGGTCGGTCCAGTTGCGGCCGCCATCGCCGGACCAGGTCTTTCCCCATGACTTGACGCCGAAGCCACCGGCGCCGAACCAAGCCAAGTGAAAGGGCTGCGCAGTCATGCAGGTTCTCCTCAGGGTCATCGATCGATTGCCGGGCCGTGCACGCCACTGGTGCTGCCAGTCCGGATGGTCGGACGTGCATCGGGAGCACTGATCCGACGGCGTGGACTTTCACAGCGGCGTGTTACTGCGCCCTGCTCGGTCGGTAACTTCCCCATTGCGCTGCACGATTGGCGGGGTGTTTCCGGCACGGATCGTGGTCACGGTGACGTCTGGCACACGACGACGCGGGAGAGATGGCTACAGGTTCGACGATCGGCGCGACACGCCCGCCGAGAGCGGACGCGAGGTGCCCGGCGCCGGGGGCGTGGAGCGCGGGGGCCTCGATCGGCGACGCCTCATGTCCTCGCACAATGCCGAAGGTCTCGCCGGATTGGGTGGCCGCTTCGCACTCCGAGACGGCCCTCGGCCCACCGTGCCCCTCGACGAGGGGACGGGCGAGGAACAGTCGGGAACCCCACAACTGCCATCGGTCTCGGGCATCCCGGCACTGCACTCCGTGGCGAGAGCGCGATTGACCATTTCCTGGCCCGGCCCGGTCGATCCTGCCGAATCCGAGTAATCGGCCTACTGCTTCTTCCGGATACCTCCGGGCACTGATTGAACGGATGTGGCGGGTCCCATGGATTCCGCACCTGCCGCGAATGCATCTCGGATGCTGCGAATACAGCGGATGCGGGCCATCGCCGTCGTGGCCTCGCCGGCCACGGCTCTTCCTGAGCGCACCTGCGGCTGCACCTCGGTGGCGCCGGGGCCTCCGTGGCCGGGGTGCTAGGCCGGCGGCCGGCCCTGGCCAGGTGGTCGGCACACCGCTCAGGGTCCTCGTCAGGGCCGCCCGCTCGCCTCCCGGCGGGGGCCCGGCGCCTCAGCGGAGCAGTGCGCTGGGCAGCCGAGCGGACAGCGGCCTTGCGCTATCGACACTCACGAACGAACGCCGCCAGGTCGCGTCATCGGCCGTTGTCAGCTCGGCGGTGACCGCTCGACGCGCGGCGCGGTCCCGCTGATCGCTCTCCGGCAGTCCTGCCGTGCACGAGATCGTGTCGTCACCCCGCCGCTCGGTACAGCCACGGCGCGACGATCCGGAGGCCGATGGCCTCGTCCGTTGCTGTGCCAGCGCGACACTCAGAGCGGGATGTTGCCGTGCGCCCCTCGTCCGGACGGCGCCTCGGCCAGCGCGGCCACCAGCCGCCGCTTGGTCTCCAGCGGGTCGACCACCTCGTCGACCACGCCGATCTCGAGAGCCCGGTTCACTCCGCCGGCGATCCGCTCGTGCTCGGCGGCGAGCTGCGCGTGCAGCGCCTCGCGCTCGCCGGGCGGGGCGGCAGCCAGTTTCTTGCGGTGCAGGATGCCGACCGCGGCCTTGGCGCCCATGACCGCGACCTCGGCACCGGGCCAGGCGAACACCGCGGTGGCTCCGAGCGACCGGGAGTTCATCGCGATGTAGGCCCCGCCGTAGGACTTGCGGGTCACCAGCGTCACCCGCGGCACCACCGCCTCGGCGAAGGCGTGCAGCAGCTTGGCGCCGCGGCGGACCACGCCGTCCCACGCCTGCCCGACGCCGGGCAGGTAGCCGGGCACGTCGACCAGGACGACCAGCGGCACCCCGAACGCGTCGCACATCCGGACGAACCGGGCCGCCTTCTCCGCCGAGGCGGAGTCCAGGCACCCCCCCAGCCGGAGCGGGTTGTTGGCGATCACGCCGACGGTGCGGCCGGAGAGCCGGCCCAGGGTGGTGACCACGTTGGGCGCGAAGCGGGGGTGCAGCTCCAGCCCCGGCCCGTCGAGCAGGGTGGCCACCAGCGGCTTGACGTCGTAGGCCCGGTTCGGCCGCTCGGGCAGCAGCGCCTCGAGGTCGACGTCGGGGGCGCCGTCCGGCGGGGCGAAGGTGCCCTGCGCAGCGAGCAGGTCGACCGCCTGCCGGGCGGTGGCCATCGCGTCGGCCTCGCTGTCGGTGACGACGTGGACGACGCCGGAGCGGCGGCCGTGCGTGTCGGGCCCGCCGAGGCTCTCCATGTCGACCTCCTCACCGGTCACCGACCGGACCACGTCGGGACCGGTGACGAAGACCCGGCCGGCCGGGCTCATGATCACCAGGTCGGTCAGCGCCGGACCGTAGGCCGCGCCACCGGCGGCCGGGCCGAGCACGACCGAGATCTGCGGGATCCGCCCGGAGGACCGCACCATCGCGGCGAACACCTCACCCACCGCGTGCAGGGCGGTGACGCCCTCGGCCAGGCGGGCGCCACCGGAGTGCCAGATGCCGACGACCGGCACCCGCTCGCGCAGCGCGAGGTCCATGGCGTCGACGATGTGCCGGCATCCGTCGACCCCCATCGCGCCGCCCATGACGGTGGCGTCGGTGCAGAAGGCCACCGCTGCCGAGCCGGCGACCGTGCCCCGGCCGGCCAGCACACCCGAGGTGTCCCGGGCCTTCAGCAGCTGCAGCGATCCGGGGTCGAAGAACGCCGCCAGCCGGGCCTCGGGGTCACGGGGGTCGGCGGTCGGGGCGGTCGGTGGCGCGGCGTGGAGCGTCGTCACGAGCATCTCCGAGGCGATTGGTCGGGAGGGGGTGTGGCCCCGCTGCAGGGTCCCGCCGCGAGCGCGCGGGTGGTGGGGGGCAGCGGGGTCCTTCTACCTTCGTCAGACAGTGGTGAACACCAGGGCCATGTTGTGCCCGCCGAAGCCGAAGGAGTCGTTCAGCGCGGCGGAGAAGGTCGCCTTCCGCGCCTCGCCGCGGACGATGTCCAGGGCTTGGACGGCGGCGTGGTCGTCGGGGTCGTCGAGGTTCGCCGTGGCCGGCACCAGCTGGTCGCGAAGCGCCAGGATGGTGAACACCGACTCCAGCGCGCCGGCGGCGCCGAGCAGGTGGCCGGTCGAGCCCTTGGTGGCGGTGACCAGCGCGTGCTCGCCGATCGTGCCGTGGATGGCCATGGCCTCCGCGGTGTCGCCGATCGGGGTGGAGGTGGCGTGCGCGTTGACGTGGCCGATGTCGGCGGCGGTGAGCCCGGCGTCCCGGATCGCGGCCACCATGGCGCGGGCGCCGCCAGCGCCCTCGGGGTGCGGCGCGACCAGGTCGTAACCGTCGGCGGTGGCCCCGGCGCCGGCCAGCCGGGCGTAGACGTGCGCGCCCCGGGCCTTCGCCGCGTCGGCCCGCTCCAGCACCAGGCAGGCCGCGCCCTCGGCGAGCACGAACCCGTCCCGGCCCTTGTCGAACGGGCGGGAAGCGCGCTCGGGCTCGTCGTTGCGGGTGCTCATCGCCCGCATGGCGGCGAAGCCGGCCATCGGCAGCGGGTGGACGCAGGCCTCGGTGCCGCCGACCAGCACCATGTCGGCCCGGTCGAAGCGGAGCAGGTCCAGGCCCCAGCGGATCGCCTCGGCGCCGGAGGCGCAGGCGCTCACCGGGGCGTGCACGCCGGCGCGGGCGCCGACGGCCAGCCCGACGGCGGCCGCCGGACCGTTGGGCATGAGCATCGGGCTGGTGTGCGGGGAGACCCGGCGGGGTCCCTTGGCCTCCAGGACGTCGTCCTGGCCGAGCAGGGTCAGCGCCCCGCCGATGCCGGTGCCGACGACGACGGCGATCCGCTCGGGGTCGACCCCGGCGTCGGCGCCGCCGGCGTCACGCCAGGCCTCCTCGGCGGCGATGACCGCCACCTGCTGGCTGCGGTCCAGCCGGCGGGCCCGCACCCGGTCGATCTGCTCGGCCGGGTCGACGGCGAGCCGGGCGACGAGCTGGGCCGGGAAGTCCTTCGCCCAGTCGTCGGTGAGGCGGCTCACCCCGGACCGGCCGGCCAGCAGCGCCTCCCAGGTGGACGCGACGTCGCCACCGAGCGGCGTGGTCGCGCCCAAACCGGTGACGACGACGTCGGCGGTGGACGTGCTCATGGACGTTCCTCCTGGGACTGACTGGCCGGACGGCCGGGGGAGTGTGGGCTGGGGGTCTACCTGTCGGTGCGGTACGGCGGAGCCGTTCCGCTCCTACACCGGAGGTCGGTGGGTCAGCCTTGGTTCTTCTCGATGAAGGAGATGGCGTCACCGACGGTCTTGATGTTGCCGAGCTCGTCGTCGGGGATGGCGACACCGAACTTGTCCTCGACGGCGGTGGCGATCTCGACCATCGACAGCGAGTCGACGTCGAGGTCGTCGGTGAA
>JAOPWO010000249.1 GCA_025965635.1 Modestobacter sp.
GCCGCCCGCGCCCGTCCCGGACGGGGCGTCCGACGGGTCGGACGACGGCCCGATGGAGGGCGGGGGCACCCGGGCCGCGGCCCGGCAGCGCGCCTGGGCTCGGCACACCGCCGTCGCCACGGCCACCACGCCCCCGGAGGACGGGTTCGGTGACCGGCACCGCCGGCGGCGGCCCAGCGCGCTGCGTCCGCTGCCCGGGGTGATGCTGGGGGCCACCATGGCCATGGTCGCGGTGACCGCGGCGCTGACGGTGATCGCCGGACCGCTGTACGGCTACACCGACCGGGCCGCCACCGACCTGCGGGACCGCATGCCCTACCTCGAGTCGGTCTTCGGTGAGGAGACGAGCCGGTGACCGCGTCCGACGTCGCCGTCCGCCGGCTCCGCAACCAGGTCCCGCTGCTGGTCTCCCTCGTCCTGGTCTGGAACCTGCTGTGGGGTACCTGGTCGTGGGCCAACCTGATCTCCGGCACCGTGGTGGCGCTGGCGGTCACCTGGCTGCTGCCGCTGCCCCCGGTGGCCGGCGGGGCGTCCTTCCACCCGCTGGCGGTGGTGCACTTCCTCGGGCATCTCATCCGGGACCTGGCGCTGTCCAGCGCCCAGGTGGCCTGGGACGCCATCCGGCCCAGCGGTCTGCGGTACGGCGCGATCATCTCGGTGCAGCTGCGCACCGACTCCGACCTGCTGCTCACCATGATCGCCGAGACGCTGTGCCTGGTGCCCGGCTCGATCGTCATCGACCTGGACCGGGAGAAGCGGGTGTTCGCCCTGCACCTGCTCTCCGTCCGCGACGACGCCGAGCTCGAGGAGCAGCGGGTGCGGGTGCGGGCCACCGAGGACCGGGTGGTGCGGGCCTTCGGTTCGGCCGCCGACATCGCCGCCCTCGACCAGCAGCCCGACCAGCCCGCACGCCGCCCCGCCGGGAGGAGCACCTCGTGACCGTCGTCTCCGTGCTCACCTTCGCCATGCTGGGCGGGGGGGTCCTGCTCTCCCTGGTGCGCCTGGCCCGCGGTCCCTCGTTGCTCGACCGGGTGGTCGCCACCGACGCCCTCCTGGTGATCATCTCCGCAGGGATGGCCGTCTTCGCCGCGCTCACCCGCAACCCGACCGTCGTCCCGGTGCTCGTCGTGGTGTCGCTGCTGGGCTTCGTCGGGTCGGTCTCGGTGGCCCGCTACATCGGCGGGATGCTGCTGGAGTCCGCGAACGACGGCCGGCCCGCGGCGGCCGAGGCCGGGACCGCCGAGCCGGCCGGAGCCGCTGAGCCCGCCGCGGCAGGCCGGACGACGACCGAGGGGGACCGGACGTGAACGACGTGGACTCGGTGGCCGACGTCATCGCCGTGGCCTGCCTGCTGGTCGGCGCGTTCTTCTGCCTCACCGCCGGGGTCGGGCTGGTCCGGTTCCCCGATGTGCTGTCCCGGATGCACGCGGGCACGAAGCCGCAGGTCGTCGGGGTGCTGCTGATCATGACCGGCAGCGCGATCCGGCTCGTCGGGTCGTCGGTGATCTGGATGCTGCTGCTGGTCGCGGCGTTCCAGCTCCTGACCGCACCGGTGAGCGCGCACATGGTCAGCCGGATCGCCTACCGGCGCCGGCACGTGCGCCGGGACCTGCTGCTGGTCGACGAGCTCGGCGGTGGACCGGACCTGTACCGCGGCGACGAGCCGGCCGACGCCCCGCCGGAGGAGCCGGCACAGGCCTTCGTCGAGAGCCAGCCTGACCAGGGCACCGGCGCCGGCGACGGGAAGGCCTAGCCGAGCTGGCCGAGCCAGAACGGCAGTCCCTGGTCGTCGTGGCACAACGCGCCCAGGCCGTAGGACTGCCGCTCGACCTCGCCGGCCGCTCCACCGGCGGACTCCACCGCGGTCAGTGCGGCGGTGATGTCATCGACGGCGTACATCGGGACCATGCCGGGTTCGGTGGCCCCGCCGCCGATGCCGACCATGGGCGTCGGCCCCTCCACCTGCCAGCCGTCGGGTACCCGGCCCGGGACGGCGGGCGATCGCGGCACGGGCGTCGCGCACCACGAGGTAGGGCGTGAGCTGGGACATCGCGGGTCCTCCGGTGGGTCGGTGGGCGGGACCGAGCCGGTCGAGGACCTCGCGGTCGCGCAGTGCGTCGAGCCCGGCGTCCCACGGGTCCTCGACGTCCGGTCGGCCCCCCTCGAGCAGCCGCAGGCCGCGGTCCTCCCGCTCCAGCCGGCGCCAGTGGTCGACGAGCTCGTGCCGGGCGGTGCCGATCAGCCAGCCCACCGAGAGCGGGACGTCGCCGGCGCGCACGGCCGCGAGGAAGGTCTCCGCGGTGAGGTCCTCGGCCAGCGCCCGCTGCCCGCAGCGGGCCGGCAGATGGCCGTGGACCTCGGGCAGCGCGGAGTCGTCGAGCGGCAGCAGCCCGGGATCGGGCGGTGGTCCCACCGCACGCGATCCCGGGCTGCCCATGTCCCTCCGTCGTCCGGGCGCGGCGTTCTCCGACGCCCTCCGACGGACGTCCCTACCGCTGGGCCCGGTTCACCGCCGAGACGACCGCCCGCAGCGACGCGGTGACGATGTTCGCGTCGATCCCGACGCCCCAGAGCACCCGCTCGCCCACGGCGCACTCGACGTAGGCGGCGGCCCGGGCGTCGCCGCCGGCGGAGAGGGCGTGCTCGGCGTAGTCGAGCACCCGGACGTCGACGTCCACGCTGTGCAGGGCGTCGACGAACGCCGCGATCGGCCCGTTCCCCCGGCCGCGGACCGTGGTGGGCACACCCTCGTCGACCAGCTGGGCGGTGAGCTCGTCCGGGCCGGTGCCCGACGCGGTGTGCTCGTGCCCGGCGAGGGCGAACCGGCCCCACGGGGCGTCGGGGTCGGGCAGGTACTCGTTGGAGAACGCCGTCCACATCTGCTCGGCGGTCACCTCGCCGCCCTCGTCCTCGGTGTGCCGCTGGACGACGGCGCTGAACTCGATCTGCAGCCGGCGGGGCAGGTCCAGGTGGTTCTCGGTCTTCAAGATGTAGGCGACACCGCCCTTGCCGGACTGGGTGTTCACCCGGATGACGGCTTCGTAGCTGCGGCCGACGTCCTTGGGGTCGATCGGCAGGTAGGGGACCGCCCACGGGATCTCGTCGACGGTCTTGCCGGCCGCGTCGGCGTCGGTCCTCATCACCGCGAAGCCCTTGTTGATGGCGTCCTGGTGGGAGCCGGAGAAGGCGGTGTAGACCAGGTCGCCGCCATAGGGGTGCCGCTCGTGCACACCCAGCTGGTTGCAGTGCTCGACGGTGCGCCGGATCTCGTCGATGTCGGAGAAGTCGATCCGCGGGTCGATGCCCTGGCTGAACAGGTTCAGCCCCAGGGTGACCAGATCGACGTTGCCGGTGCGCTCGCCGTTGCCGAACAGGCAGCCCTCGATGCGGTCGGCGCCGGCCCGGTAGCCCAGCTCGGCGGCGGCCACCGCGGTGCCGCGGTCGTTGTGCGGGTGCAGGGAGAGGACGACGGCGTCACGGCGGCCGAGGTTGCGGTGCATCCACTCGATCTGGTCGGCATAGACGGTCGGTTCGGCCATCTCGACGGTCGCCGGCAGGTTGAGGATCGTCGGCTGGTCGGGGGTCGGCTCCCAGACGTCGGTGACGGCGTTGCAGACCTCGACGGCGAACCCCAGCTCGGTGCCGGTGAACGACTCGGGGGAGTACTCGAACCGGATCTCGGTGCCGACCATCTGCTCGGCCAGCTTGCGCACCAGCTGGGCGCCGTGGACGGCGATGTCGGTGATCCCGGCGCGGTCGGAGTTGAAGACGACCCGGCGCTGCAGCGTGGAGGTGGAGTTGTACAGGTGGACGATCGCCTGCTTGGCGCCGCGCAGGGACTCGTAGGTGCGCTCGATCAGCTCGTCGCGGGCCTGGGTCAGCACCTGCACGGTGACGTCGTCGGGGATCAGGTCCTCGTCGATGAGCTGGCGGATGAAGTCGAAGTCGGTCTGGCTGGCCGCGGGGAAGCCCACCTCGATCTCCTTGTAGCCCATCCGGACCAGCAGCTCGAACATCCGCCGCTTGCGGTCGGGGGTCATCGGGTCGATCAG
>JAOPWO010000253.1 GCA_025965635.1 Modestobacter sp.
CGCCGCGCTGGCCGCCATGACGCTGCCCGGCGCCGCCGCCACGTTCACCGCCACCACGAGCAGCCCCACCGTCACCATCCCGATGGCGCTGTGGTGGACCTGCCCCGACGTCAGCCTGGACACCGGCGCCGACGCCGCCCGGTTCTACGCCCTCCAGGAGAGGAGGGGGACGACCGCGGACAACACCGGCAGCGCCGGTGCGTCAGCCGACGGCACCTTCAGTTCCACCGGCGTGACCTACCGGGCTGACGGCCCGGCCTGTGGCGACGGCTACGACAAGGCGGTCACGTTCAACGGCACCAGCGGTGCCATGTGGACCACCCAGGCGGTGACCGGCCCGCGGACCTTCTCGCTCCAGGCGTGGTTCAAGACCACCACGACGACCGGTGGCAAACTGATCGGGTTCGGCGACGGGACCGATGGCGCCGCGTCGGGGGAGTACGACCGGCACGTCTACATGACCAACGCCGGGAAGCTGGCCTTCGGCGTCCACAACGACGACTACTACACGGTGACCACGCCGCTGTCCTACAACGACAACCGCTGGCACCTGGTCACCGCCACCTTCTCGCCCGGCAGCATGCGGCTGTACGTGGACCGTGACCTGGCCGTGACGGGGACGGCGCCGTCGATGGAGAGCAGCACGGGTTACTGGCGGATCGGCTACGACTCCGTCCACGCCGCCTGGCCCGGTGCTCCGCAGACCGGCTGGTGGGCCGGGTCGATGGCGCACGTCGGCATCTTCAACACGGTGCTGTCCGCGGAGCAGATCGCTGCCCAGTACGAGATCGTGCACTGATCGTGGCCGGCTCGATCCGCATGGACAGCGGACCGCCCGGCGCGCCGTGAGGTGATCGTGCACGTCGACGCCGACGTGCTGGCCGACGGCGTCGCAACGGGGACGGCCCACCTGGACGGCGGGCCCGCCCCTGCGCCCGATCCGGGTGCGCCGGACGCTCTGCGGCCACCCCGGGTCAGCGGCGCGCCCCGCGGGCCCACGGACGTGGTCCTGCCGTGTGATGGATCCCGGCCACGCCGTCGGGGCGCTGCCGGCGCACCGTGACCGCCTGCTCCGGCCGGCCGCCTGACCCGTCCCCGGACGTCCCCGCAGGGACGTCGGGGACCATTCCCGGGTGACCCTGCACGAGGCCCGCTTCGCCGACCTGACCCCGACCGAGCTCTACGGGCTCCTGCGGCTGCGCGTCGACGTGTTCGTCGTCGAGCAGCGCTGCCCGTACCCCGAGCTGGACGGCCGGGACACCGAGCCCGGCACCGTGCACCTGTGGGCGGCGGACGACGACGGCGCCGTGCTGGCCACCCTCCGGGTGCTCGAGAACGGCGAGGACCGGGCGATCGGCCGGGTGGCCACGGCCGCCGCCGCGCGCGGACGCGGGTTGTCCGCGGCGCTCATCGAGCGTGGGATCGAGCTGTGCAGCGGCCGCACGATCGGCATCGGCGCCCAGGCGTACCTGGCGGCCTGGTACGAGCGCTTCGGCTTCCGGCGGGCCGGCCCGGACTACGTCGAGGACGGCATCCTGCACCTGCCGATGCGGCGGGCCGGGTCAGTCACCGGTCAGTGAGGCGGCGGGCAGCCAGTCGGCGTCGAGCAGCTCGGCGATCTGCTGCAGCCCGGCGGTGTCCCCGCCGGCCGTCGAGCCGGTGACCGCGAGCCGCTCCACCATCACGCGGGCGACCTGCTCCTCGACGGTGTCCGCGGCGAACGCGATCCGCCAGGGCGACACCTGGTGGTCGCGGTGGGTGCGGCCGGTGACCTGCCGGGCGGCGATCCCGGAGAACCGCGGTTGGTGGAACAGCCCGACCCGGGGCGTGGTGGACGCCACCAGCCCCCCGGGCAGCTGCTCACCGGCGTGCAGGCTGATCGAGGCGGTCACGGTGAACACGCAGACCGGCGCCTCCCCGGTCTGGAAGCGCAGCCGCTCGGCCTCCACGTCGAACCGGTCGCGCCCGTAGATGCCGGCCACCGCGATCCCGCCGTCCAGCAGGGCGTCGCGGATCGGATCGGCTGCGGTCTCGACGAACTCGACCGACACCGCGACCTGCCGGTCGGCCTCCACCTGCGCCGTGACCCAGTCGACGGTCGCCGCCGCCCGGATCAGCCCGGCCTTCTGCCGGAACCGCACCAGCGCCGCGCGGCCGCGCGCGGTCTCCTTCTTCCGCCGGGACAGGTGCATCTCCGTCCGGAACTCCGACCACTCGGCCTCGTACCGGGCGCGCTCGGCCGGCGTCAGCTCGACCGCGGTGCCGGTCACCGACACCGGGCCCCACGGCGCCGGCCGGTGCAGCGTGGCCGGCGGGTCGGTGTCGGCCAGCCAGCCGCGCAGCCGGGCGAGGTCGGCTCGGCGCTCGTCGGGGTCCTCGGTCCAGTCCCACCCGTAGCGACCACGTTCCACGTGGAACCCGTGCGCGGCGAGCCGGGTGGGGAGGTCCGACCAGGCGCGCAGCGGCTCGTCGTGGACGGCGGCGAAGTGCGGGGCGAGGTAGGGCAGCTCCAGCGGGCTGTGCGCCGGCGTCGCGGTGGCCAGCAGCACGAACGGGGCGTCCTTCACCCGGCCGGCGCCCGACACCGCCTTCCAGTTCTTCCACCGCTGGGTGGTCGTGTGCCGCACCATGTGCGCCTCGTCGGCGATCACGACGTCGAACCGCAGTTTCGCGACCTTGCCCAGCCGGTCCCAGGTGGTGACGCACCAGCGCAGCCCACCGTCGCCGAAGGCGGCGATGGACCGGGTCCAGTGCGGCACGGTGATCGCCGCCGGGCGGTCGGCGACCACCAGGACCGTGCGCACCGGCCGGGCGCTCCCCTGCCGCTGCGCAGCGATCTGCTGCACCGCCAGGACGGCGGTCCCGGTCTTGCCCACCCCCGGGTCGTCGCCGAGCAGGAACATCCGGCTGCCCGACGCCGCGGACGCCGCGATCACCGCCGCGCCGGTGCGCTGCTCGGCCCGCGGCTGCATCGGCCGTCCGGCCGGTACCGGCCGGGGCTCGTCGTTGAGCTCGTCCTCCAGGAACCGCTCGAACGTGTACGGACCCGGCTGGTAGGGGCGCAGCGCGGCAGGCAGGACGGCGCCCACGTGGACGTGGGCCTGCAGTCCGGCGTGCCAGTTCGCTCCCGGGGCGGGCGCGCGGAAGGGGACGGCGAGCACCCACACCCGCTCCCCCGGCCCGGCGACGGGCACCTCGGGCAGGACCTTCCTCGGCACAGCCTTCCTCGGCACAGCCTTCCTGGGTGCAGCCTTCGCCGCGGTCGCGGTGGTCGCCGTCCGACGGCTGGTGGTGGTGCGCCGACGGCGTCCGGGCACGCAGGCCTCCTCGCTCGGGTGCCGGCCGGAACGCCCCCGGACAGGTCGACGACGACGGTAAGCGCCGCCACCGGCGCTCCCGGGGAGCGACATCTGGTGGGATCTCCCCATGACCGAGGCGATCCGGCTGCACGGCCGCACGATGGGGGACGCCGGCCCGCGCGTGGTCTTCGTCCACGGGCTGTTCGGCCAGGGCAAGAACTGGACGACGATCGCCCGCCGGCTGGCCGAGGAGGGCCGCCGGGTGACCCTGCTCGACCTGCCCAACCACGGGCACTCGCCGTGGACCGACCGGGTCGACTACGTCGACATGGCCCGGATGGTCGCCGCCGAGCTGGGGTCCTTCAGCGAGCCGGTCACGCTGGTCGGGCACTCGATGGGCGGCAAGGTGGCGATGCAGCTGGCGCTGCGCCGCCCCGAGCTGCTGCGGGCGCTCGTCGTCGTCGACATCGCCCCCACGGACTACCCGGAGACCGGGGGGCGCACCGACGACCCCGACGAGGAGGCGTCGCCGTTCGCGGCGTTCATCGCCGCGATGCAGCAGATCGACCTCGCCGGCCTGGCCGGCCGGGAGGACGCCGACCGGGCGCTGCGCACGGCGGTGCCGAACGACATGGTGCGCGGGTTCCTGCTGCAGAGCCTGGTCCGCGAGGGGGTCGGTGCCGGCGGTGGCTGGCGCTGGCGGCTGAACCTGGACACCCTGGCCCGCGACCTGGGCGAGCTGCGCCGCTTCCCCGCCCCGCCGCCCGGCGCCACCTTCGACGGCCCGGTGCTGTGGGTCGCCGGCGCCGGTTCCAGCTACGTGCTCGACCGGGACCGGGCGCGGATGGACCAGCTGTTCCCGGCCACCCGCCTGGTGCGGGTCAAGCACGCCGGGCACTGGGTGCACTCCGAGCAGCCGGAGGTGTTCCTGGAGACGGTGCGCCGGTTCCTGCAGCAGGTCGAGGACTGACCCCCACCCCGCGGAGCGGCGGAGCTGGTTGCCCGGCGAACGGGCTCCTGGTGTCTGCCGCACGACCCAGGGAGACGGCCCGCAGGACCCCGCCGGCCAGGGCTCCACCGGTACGCGCAGCCGCCCTACGGCTACCCCTACCCGCCGCCGCAGCGGACCAGCGGGCTCCGCCACCGCCTCCATGGTGCTGGGCATCCCGTGGCTCCACTCGATCGGCAGCATCCTGGCGCTGGTCCTCGGCTACGTGGCGGAGAAGCAGATCCGCGAGCGGGGCGGGGGTGGCATGGCGACCGCCGGGATCGTGGTGGGCGACGCCGGCAGGTCGTTCAGCTGAACAGGCCGCGGACGTCGTCCGCGGTCAACGCACCGGAGGCGAGCGCGCCGTCGTCGACGACGCGGGAGAACAGCGACTGCTTGCGCGCCTTGAGCTCCATCACCTTCTCCTCGATGGTCCCGACCGCCACCAACCGGTAGACCATCACCGTCTTGTCCTGCCCGATCCGGTGCGCCCGGTCGACCGCCTGCGCCTCGCTCGCCGGGTTCCACCAGGGGTCGAGCACGAAGACGTAGTCGGCCTCGGTGAGGGTGAGC
>JAOPWO010000316.1 GCA_025965635.1 Modestobacter sp.
CGACGGCGACGCGATCGCCGCGCTGCTCACCCACCTCGGCGCGCACGACTCCCTGATGGCGTGGGAGGAGCGGAGGATGCGGCGCGAGGTGCGCGCCTCCGCGAACCGGCTGGCCAACTTCGACGACGCGAACCTGCGGCGTTCCGCCCGCGCCGCGGTCGCCGCCGGCGCCCGGGTCGAGCGGGCCCTGGAGATCCTCGGCGACGACGCTCCCGAGCACCTGCTCATCGCCGGCCGGCTGCGTCTCGAGTTCGGCCAGGCGTCCCTGGAGGAGCTCGGTCAGCGGGCCGACCCGCCGATGACGAAGGACGCTGTTGCCGGACGCATACGGCGTCTCCTGGCCATGGCCGACAAGCGCGCCAAGGACCTCGGCATCCCGGACACGGAGTCCGTCGTCACCGACGACATGCTCGCCCAGTAGCGGGCAGGACCAACGGCCCGGGTCCTCCGGGGGCCCGGGCCGGGCCCCGGCAGGGCCGATAGGCTGCCAGCGACATGTGGCTGCGCGCACGCGCGGCCACCGGTGCGCAGTTCGGCTCATGGAGGTCAGCAGTGACGGTACGGGTGGGGATCAACGGGTTCGGCCGGATCGGGCGCAACTTCTACCGGGCGGCTGCAGCCAGCGGTGCCGACGTGGAGATCGTGGCGGTCAACGACCTGACCACGCCGGAGACGCTGGCGCACCTGCTCAAGTACCACAGCATCCTGGGCAAGCTCGCCGACGACGTCTCCGTCGTCGGCGACGGCATCAAGGTCGGCGGGGCCACCATCAAGGTGCTGGCCGAGCGTGACCCGGCCAACCTGCCCTGGGGCGAGCTGGGCGTCGACGTCGTCGTCGAGTCCACCGGGTTCTTCACCAAGGCCGACGACGCGCGCAAGCACGTCGATGCCGGTGGCGCCAAGAAGGTCATCATCTCCGCGCCGGCCACCGGCGACGACCTCACGATCGTCATGGGCGTCAACCACCAGCAGTACGACGGCTCGCAGACGATCATCAGCAAAGCGTCCTGCACCACCAACTGCCTGGCCCCGCTGGCCAAGGTCCTCAACGACTCCTTCGGCATCGAGCGTGGCCTGATGACCACCATCCACGCCTACACCGCCGACCAGAACCTGCAGGACGGCCCGCACAAGGATCTCCGCCGCGCCCGCGCGGCCGCCCTGAACATCGTCCCGACGAGCACCGGCGCGGCCAAGGCGATCGGCCTGGTGCTGCCCGAGCTCAAGGGCAAGCTGGACGGCTACGCGCTGCGCGTCCCGGTCCCGACCGGCTCGGCCACCGACCTCACGGTGACGCTGTCGCGCGAGGTCACCGTGGACGAGGTGAACGCCGCCTACAAGGAGGCAGCCGCCGGCCCGCTGGCGCCGTACCTGGTCTACACCGACGCCCCGATCGTCTCCTCCGACATCGTCACCGACCCGGCGTCGTGCATCTACGACTCCGGCCTGACGAAGGTCTTCGGCAACCAGGTCAAGGTCGTGGGCTGGTACGACAACGAGTGGGGCTACTCCAACCGGCTGGTCGACTCGGTCGTCCTGGTCGGCGCCAAGCTCCAGTGACCCACCCGCCCACCACCCGTACGGGCGCCATGCGCACCGTCGACGAGCTCATCGCCGAGGGCGTCGCCGGGCGCCGCGTCCTGCTGCGCGCCGACCTGAACGTCCCCCTCGACGACAGCACGGGCACGCCGGTCATCACCGACGACGGTCGGATCCGGGCCAGCCTTCCCACGTTGCAGGCGCTGCGTGAGGCCGGTGCCCGGGTGGTCGTCGCCGCGCACCTGGGTCGGCCCAAGGGCGCACCGGACCCCCGGTACTCCCTGGCGCCGGTCGCCGAGCGGCTCGCGGAGCTGCTCGGCGCACCGGTGCCACTGGCTGCGGACGTGGCCGGTCCTGACGCGCAGGCGAAGGCAGCGGCACTCGCGGACGGCGGGGTGCTGCTGTTGGAGAACGTCCGGTTCGAGCCGGCCGAGACCAGCAAGGACGACGAGGCCCGGGGCGCGCTGGCCGACCGGCTCGCCGCCCTCGCCGACCTCTACGTCGACGACGCCTTCGGGGCCGTGCACCGCAGGCACGCCTCGGTGTACGACGTCGCCACCCGGCTGCCGCACGCGGCGGGGCGGCTGGTCGCCCGTGAGCTCGAGGTGCTCGACCGGCTGACCACCGACCCGGCGCGGCCCTACGTCGTCGTCCTCGGTGGCTCCAAGGTCAGCGACAAGCTGGCGGTCATCGAGGCGCTGCTCCCCAAGGTCGACACCCTGCTGGTCGGCGGTGGGATGTGCTTCACGTTCCTGGCCGCGCAGGGTCACGGGGTGGGCGGTTCACTGCTGGAGGCCGACCAGATCGACACCTGCCGGCGGCTGCTGGCCGAGGCGGGCGACCGGATCGTGCTGCCGGTCGACGTGGTCTGCGCCGAGGCGCTGGTCGCCGATGCGCAGGTCACGGTCACCCCGGTCGACGCCATCCCCGAGGGCCTCAAGGGGCTGGACGTGGGTCCGCGCACCGTCGAGCTGTTCGCCGCGAAGCTGGCGGGCGCGCACACGGTGTTCTGGAACGGCCCGATGGGCGTGTTCGAGCTGGCACCGTTCGTCGCGGGCACCCGCGGCGTGGCCCAGGCCGTCGCCGACGTCGACGGGTTGTCCGTCGTCGGAGGCGGCGACTCGGCGGCCGCGGTGCGCCAGCTCGGGCTCGACGAGGCCGCCTACGGGCACATCAGCACCGGCGGCGGCGCGTCGCTGGAGCACCTCGAGGGCCGGGAACTCCCGGGCCTCGCGGTGCTGGCAGACTGAGGGGTGCGCATGGCCCGCACGAGCAAGGCCCGGGCACCCCGGGAAGGCCGCCGTCCGCTGATCGCCGGCAACTGGAAGATGCACCTCACGCACCTGGAGGCCATCGGCCTGGTGCAGAAGCTGGCGTTCTCCCTCACGGAGCCGCAGCTGGAGTCGGCCGAGGTGGTCGTCGTCCCGCCGTTCACCGCGCTGCGCAGCGTCCAGACCCTGGTGACCGGCGACAAGCTGGAGATCGGCTACGGCGCCCAGGACATCTCCGCGCACGACTCCGGCGCCTACACCGGGGAGGTCAGCGGCGCGATGCTCGCCGCGCTGGCCTGCCGTTACGTGCTGGTCGGCCACTCCGAGCGGCGCGCGCTGCACCGTGAGGACGACGCGGTCGTCGCGGCCAAGGTGCAGGCCGCGCTCCGGCACGGCCTCGTGCCGGTGCTGTGCGTGGGAGAAGGGCTCGACGTCCGGCGCGCCGGCGCGCACGTCCCGCACTGCACCGCCCAGCTCGACGCCGCGCTCGAGGGGCTGGAGGCCGACCGGATCACGGGGTCGGGCGGGTCGGGGGCAGGAATCGTGGTGGCCTACGAACCGGTGTGGGCGATCGGCACCGGGGAGGTGGCCACCCCGGCTGATGCCCAAGAGGTGTGTGGTGCACTGCGCGAGCGGCTCGCCGAGCGCTTCGGCCCGGAGACGGCCGCGGTGGTCCGTATCCTCTACGGAGGTTCGGTGAAGGCCGGCAACACCGCCGGCATCCTCGCCGGGCCGGACGTGGACGGGGCCCTCGTCGGTGGGGCCAGCCTGGACGCCGACGAGTTCGCGTCCATCTGTCGGACCGCCGCCGACGGCAGCTGAGCTGCCGCCGGCCCGAACCGGGGCGGAGCAGCACCCAGTTGACCAGCCAGACCGAGCACGCACCGGCCCGTCCCCGCGCCCGCTGGGAGGCGGGCCGGTGCACTGCTGTGCTGACCTGCCTCCTGCTGGTCACCGGGTGCGGCAGCGGGAACAGCGGTGCGGCCGGCGTGCCCACCCAGGCGGGCGAGCCCAACGCCGCGGTGGACGGCATCCGGGCACCCTCGGAGGGGACCGGCGGCACCCTGCGGCTGGTGACGGGCCGGCTGGACAGCCTGGACCCGCAGCGGTCGTACCTGCCCGGGGTGTGGAACCTGATGCGGCTCTACGTGCGGACGCTGGTCACCTACTCCACGGAACCGGGCCACACCGACGAGCTGGTGCCCGACCTGGCCACCGACCTCGGCACGAGCTCGGACGGCGGCCGCACCTGGACGTTCACGCTGCGCGAGGGCGTCCGCTTCGAAACCGGGCAGCCCATCACCTCCCGCGACCTGAAGTACGGCATCGAGCGGTCGTTCGCCTCCGACGTGGTGGTCGGCGGGCCCACGTACGTGGTGGACCTGCTCGACGACCCCGCCGACCCGTACGCCGGCCCCTACCAGGACGAGACGCCGGGGCGGCTGGGGCTGCCCTCCATCGCCACGCCGGACGACCGCACCATCACGTTCAGCCTCCGCACCCCGAGCCCGGACTTCCCGTTCGTGATGGCGCTGCCCTCGTCGAGCCCGGTCCCCGCCGACCTGGACAGCGCCGCCGACTACGGCCGCGACCCGGTCTCCACCGGCCCGTACGCCATCGGCACGGTGGACGCGCATGCCGGCATCCGGCTGGTCCGCAACCCCGAGTGGGACCCGGCCACCGACGAGGTCCGCACCGCGCTGCCCGACGAGGTGATCGTCCGCACCGGTCTGACGGCGGTCGCCCGCGACCAGGCACTGCTCGCCGGGTCGGCCGACATCGACCTGTCCGGTGTCGGTGTCCACCAGGCGACCAGGAGCCGGCTCGACGACGCCGACCTGGCTGCGCGCATCGACGACGTGACCAGCGGTGCCATCCGGCTGCTGGCCATGCCCACCACCGTGCCGCCGATGGACGACGCCGACTGCCGGGCGGCGGTGGCCGCCGTGGTGGACCGGTCCGCCGTGCAGGAGGCCCTCGGCGGCTCCAGCACCGCGGTGCGCACGGCCCGGCTGTGGCCCCGCTCGCTGAGCGGTGGGCCCGACGACGCGGACCCGGCGCCCGACCAGGCCGCCGCCCGGGAGTCCCTGGCCGCCTGCGGGCAGCCCGAGGGCTTCAGCACCGTGCTCGCGGTGGCCGACGCCCCCACCAGCGTCGCCGTCGCGAACGCACTGGCGGCCGACCTCGCCGAGGTGGGCATCGACGCCGAGGTCCGGCCGCTGGACCCGGCCACCTACTACGCCACCGACGTCGGCAAGCCCGACGCGGTCACCGAGGCCGGCTACGGCCTGGTGCTGGCCACCCGGGCAGCGGACCTCCCGACCGCCGCGTCGTTCCTGGTGCCACTCGTCGACGGCCGGTCCGTCCGGGCCATCGGCAACACCAACTACGCGCGGCTGGCAGACCCGGCCGTCAACGGGCTGATCGACGCTGCGCGGGCGGCGCCCGACCCGGCGGCGGCCTCGGAGGGCTGGGAGCAGGTGGCGGTCACCGCCGGAAGGACCGCGGCGTACGTGCCGCTGGTCGAGAACCGGCTGCAGCTGCTCGCCGGCCAGCGGCTGCGCAACGGCGTCGTCATGGAGCGGTACAGCAGCTACGACGTGGCGACCGCCGGCGTCGGCTGACACCCCGGGGAACGGCGGATCGGCTGAACCTCGTCGGTTAGGCTGGGGCGTCGAGAGCCCCCGACCGTCCGGGTGCAGGCACACACCCCCGTGGTCCACGGGACAGGAGACACGCACCAATGATCGAGCTGGTCCTCAACGTCGTGCTGGTGCTCACCAGCGTCCTGCTGATCGTCCTGATCCTGCTGCACCGGGGCAAGGGCGGCGGCCTGTCGTCGATGTTCGGTGGCGCGGTCGCCTCGCAGCTGTCCGGCTCCTCGGTGGTGGAGAAGAACCTGAACCGCCTGACGGTCTTCGCCGGGCTGGTGTGGACGGTCTGCATCATCGCGCTCGGCATCCTGATCAAGGCCAGCTGACCGTCGGACGGACGTCCGCGTGACTTTCCGGCACAGAATCGACCGGTCGCTGAGCGAGCCGGTACGCAGGGTGTCCGCATCGTGACCTGAGCAGGGCGATGTTGGCCCTAGACTGCCCGAGCGGTGATCAACTCCGGTGCCGCACGACGTGGCCGCGGCAGGTGGCCGTCAGGGGAGCGATCGTGGCTGGTGGCAACGCGATCCGGGGAAGCCGGGTCGGTGCGGGTCCGATGGGTGAAGCCGAACGCGGGGAGACCGCGCCGCGGCGCAGGGTGGACTTCTGGTGCGCCAACGGGCACGAGTCGCGCATCGCGTTCGCCGCGGAGGTCGACGTCCCGGCGCACTGGGACTGCCCGCGCTGCGGGCTGCCGGCCGGCACCGACCAGCACAACCCCCCGCCGGCCCCGCGCACGGAGCCGTACAAGACGCATCTGGCCTACGTCCGGGAACGGCGCAGCGACGCCGACGGCGACGCACTCCTCGAGGAGGCGCTGACCCGCTTGCGGGCCCGTCGCGGGGCCTGATCGACGCAGGGCCTGATCGACCCGGTCCCGCTTCGGCGGGGCCGGGTCAGTTGCTGTCTGCGGTCGGATCGGCGGCGGGCAGGGCGCTCGCGGCCGCCGCGTCCAGCAGCCACCGGGTGGCCCGGGTGCCGCGCGCGCCCGCGGCCGGGAGCTGGACCGGGTCGGCCCCGGACAGTGCCCGGGCGACGGCGGGGGCCTTGGCCTCGCCGGTCACGAGCAGCCAGACCTCCTCGGC
>JAOPWO010000332.1 GCA_025965635.1 Modestobacter sp.
GCATCGCGGCCGAGGACGTGACCGCGGCCCCACCGGGCCGGTGGTCCCCACCGGCCGGCGAGAGCGCGGAGCTGTCGGTGAGCACCTTCACCCGCACCCTCGACGATGACTGGCGGCGCACCTCGTACAGCGCGCTGACCCGCTCGGCGCACGAGCAGCACCTGGCCAGCGAGCCCGACACGGCGGTCAAGGACGACGAGCGGGACGACGAGCAGGACGCCGAGCCGGAGGTGCCCGAGCCGGTGCCCGGTGGCCGGCCATCGCCGCTGAGCGACCTGCCCGGCGGCGCCGCGTTCGGCACCCTGGTGCACGCGGTGCTCGAGGACCCCGACCCGTCGGCCCTCGACCAGCGCTGCGCCGACGCCGTCGCCCGCGAGCTGCTGCCCGGCGTCTCCGCGGCGGCGCTGGCCGACGGGCTGCGCCCGGTGCTGCACACCCTGCTGGACTGCGCGGGCACGACGCTGGCCGGCATCGCCGCGACCGACCGGCTCGCCGAGCTGGACTTCGAGCTGCCGCTGGCCGGCGGCGACCGGGCCGTGCCGCACGGCACCCTCGCCGACGTGGTCGCGCTCCTGCGCCGGCACGACCTCGGCCCGCTCGCCGGATACCCGGACCTGCTGGCCGAACTCGAGCCGCAGGCGCTGCGCGGTTTCCTCACCGGCAGCATCGACGCCGTCCTCCGGCTGTCCGGGCCGACCTACGCGGTCGTCGACTACAAGACCAACCGGCTGGGCGCCGAGCCGTTGACCACCTGGCACTACCGGGCCGAGGCGATGGCCGAGGAGATGCAGCGCACCCACTACGTGCTGCAGGCGCTGCTGTACTCCGTGGCGCTGCACCGGTACCTGCGCTGGCGGCAGCCGGGGTACGAGCCGGCCCACCACCTGGGCCCGGTGCTGTACCTCTTCGTCCGCGGCATGACCGGGCCCGACGGGCCGCCCGGGGCCGGGGTGTTCACCTGGACCCCGCCCGCCGCGCTGGTCACCGAGCTGTCCGACCTGCTGGCGGGCCGGCCGTGATCCCGGTGCGGGCGACCGGTCTGCTGCACGAGTTCGCCGCGGCGGGGGTGCTGTCGGCCGCGGACGTGCACGTGGCGCTGCGGCTGTCCCGGCTGGGGAACGAGCGGTCCGAGACGGTGCTGCTCGCCGCCGCGCTCGCCGTCCGGGGCGTCCGCACGGGATCGGTCTGCGTCGAGCTGGCCACCGTGGCCGGCTCGGTGGTGCCCGACGAGGACGCGCCCCCGGTCGAGCTGGCCTGGCCGGCCGACTGGACGGCGCTGACCGGCAGTCCGCTGGTCGCCGTCGGGGCGGGCGCACCGTGGCGTCCGCTCCGGCTCGTCGACGGCCTGCTCTACCTCGACCGGTACTGGCAGCAGGAGCAGGTGGTCCGCCGGGAGCTCGACGAGCGCGCTGCCCGGCCGGCGCCCGCGGTGGACCTGGCGTCGCTGTCCTCGCTCTTCCCCGGTCCGGCGCCCGACCGGCAACGGCTGGCGGCCGCCGTCGCCGCCGGGCGCTGGGTCAGCGTGCTGACGGGCGGCCCGGGCACCGGCAAGACGCACACCGTGGCCCGGCTGCTGCGGCTGCTGTCCGACCAGCCGGGGCCGGCGCCGCGCATCGCGCTGGCCGCGCCCACCGGCAAGGCCGCGGCCCGGCTGCAGGAGGCCGTGCGGGAGCAGGCGGCCGCCGTCGGCCTGCCGGTCGACCTCACCGCCTCGACGCTGCACCGGCTGCTCGGCTGGCGGCCGGACAGCCGCAGCCGGTTCCGGCACGACGCGGGCAACCACCTCCCCTACGACGTCGTGGTGGTCGACGAGTCCTCGATGGTGCCGCTCACGATGATGGCCCGGCTGCTGGAGGCCGTCCGGCCCACGGCCCGCCTGGTGCTGGTGGGTGACCCCGACCAGCTCACCCCGGTCGAGGCCGGGGCGGTGCTCAGCGACCTGGTGCACCGCCCGGCCGCCGGCGGTGCTCCCAGCGGCCACCCCGCCGGGCTCGACCCCGCGGACCTGGACCTCGACGACACAGAGCAGCAGCAGCTGCGCAACGGTGTCGTCCGGCTCCGGCTGTCCCGCCGGTACGGCGCGGCGATCGGGGGTCTGGCCGAGGCGGTGCGTGCCGGCGACGCCGACCGGGTGCTGACCCTGTTGCACGTCGAGGAGGCGCTCTCCCTCGACCCGGGCACGGACGCGCTGGAAGCCGAGGTGCGGGCCGTCGGCGCTGCGATCCGGGCCGCCGCGGAGGCCGGCGACGCCGACCGCAGCCTGGAGCTGCTGGGCCGCCACCGGCTGCTGTGCGCCCACCGGCACGGTCCGGCGGGCGTGTCGTACTGGAACGACCGGGTCAACCGGTGGACCGGTGCGGCCCCGGGGGAGTGGCGGCCCGGCCAGCCGCTGCTCGTCACCGCCAACGACCACGAGAACGCGCTCTACAACGGCGACACCGGGGTGGTCGTCGCGACCGGGGACGGGCTGCGCGCGGCGTTCGGCCGCGGCCGTGCGGCCGAGCTCGTGCCGCTGTCCCGGCTGTCGTCGGTCGCGACCGCCCACGCGCTCACCGTGCACCGCAGCCAGGGCAGCCAGTACGAGGACGTCACGGTCGTGCTGCCGTCGGAGTCGTCGGCCATCCTGACCCGGGAGCTGCTGTACACAGCGGTCACCCGGGCAAGCCGGCGGGTGCGCGTCGTGGGGTCGGAGGAGGCCGTGCGGGCCGCCGTCGGCCGGCAGGTGGTCCGCGCCAGCGGGCTGCGCCGACGGCACGCCGAGGCCGGGAGCGGCTGAGGCCCGGCGGCTCCGCGCGGGCAGGCGCGTCTCAGCCCCGCGAGGCGCCGGCGAGCAGCCGCTCGACCAGGGGTGAGCGGCGCACACGCACGTCCCGGCCGGCCTGCCGGGCGGCGTCGAGGTGGTCGAGCACCAGGTCGAGCGCGGGCGCCGACAAGGAGGTCACCGAGCCCGCGTCGATGCCGTCGATCCGCATCGGTTCCCGGCCGTAGCGCCGGAGGTGGGCGTCGACGACCGCCCCGTCGACCTCGCCCGCCAGGCAGAGCACCGGCCCACCCGCGGTGTTGAGCAGCCGGATCAGGCCGCGTACGGCCGGGCGGTCGGTCGGGGGCGAGGTCGCCGCGGAGGTCGCCGCAGAGGTCACCGGACCAGGGTCCCGTCTGCCCGTAGGTGTCGCACCGGGCGGCCGGGGAGCGGATGGTGTGCTGTCGGACCCGGCGGCGACACTGGCCGGGTGAACCGGGTCGTCCTCCTCCGCCGCGGCGCGGCCGTGGAGGCGCGGGAGTGCCCGGACGGCGGGTCGCCGGTCGAGGTGACCCGGCTGCCGGTCGGGCAGCTGGCCGGCTTCGTCCGCGACCGGGAGACGTCACCGGTCCGGTGGGTGTGGGACGACACCACCCGGTGGTACCCCGGCCTGCTCGCGGCCGGTGTCCGGGTCGAGCGCTGCTGGGACCTGCGGCTGAGCCACGCCGTCCTCCGCCGGTCGCCCGTCGTCGACCAGGCCCTGCTGGTCGGCGCCGAGACGCAGGGCTGGGACGCGCTGCAGCCCGTCACCGCCGCCGACCCCGCGCTGTTCCCCCTCGACGACCCCGCTGACCGGCTGGACGCGGCTGCGGAGGACGTGCGCCAGCAGGCGGCCCTGGCCGCCTCTCCGCAGCGGGCGCGGCTGGGCCTGCTGCTGGCGGCGGAGTCCTCGGGCGCGCTGGTGGCCGCCGAGATGACCTCCGCCGGCCTGCCCTGGCGGGCTGACCTGCACGAACGGCTGCTGACCGAGCTGCTCGGCCCGCGGCCGGTGGCCGGCCGGCGACCGGCGGTCCTCGAAGGCCTGCTCACCGAGATCCGCGGGGCCTTCCGCGACCCGGGCCTGAACCCCGACTCTCCCGGGGGGCTGCTGCGCGCGCTGCAGGCTGCGGGGCTGCCGGTGACCGACACCCGCTCCTGGACCCTGGAGCAGCTCGAGCACCCCGGCATGCTGGCGCTGCTGGAGTACAAGAGGCTGTCCCGCCTGCTCCAGGCCAACGGCTGGAACTGGCTGGACGCCTGGGTGCGCGACGGCCGGTTCCGCTCGTACTTCCTGCCTGGCGGTGTGGTGACCGGGCGGTGGGCGTCCAACGGCGGCGGTGCGCTGTCCGTCCCCGTCCAGGTCCGCCCGGCCGCGGTCGCCGACGACGGCTGGCGGTTCGTCGTCTCCGACGTCGCCCAGCTCGAGCCCCGGGTGCTCGCCGGCATGAGCGGCGACGTCGCGATGGCCGAGGCGGCGCGGTCCACCGACCTGTACCAGGGCATGGTGGCCAGCGGGGCGGTGGCCACCCGGGCCGACGCCAAGCTGGGCATGCTCGGGGCCATGTACGGCGGCACCCGGGGCGAGAGCGGGCGGATGATGCCCCGGCTGACCCGCCGCTACCCCCGGGCGATCGGGTTGGTCGAGGAGGCCGCCCGCGCCGGAGAGCGCGGCGAGGTGGTGCACACCCTCCTCGGCCGCGGGTCGCCGGCACCGACGGGGCCGTGGGCGTGGCCGGAGGGTCCGGTCGAGCTCGGTGAGCCACCCGAGCAGGGCGGCTCGACCGAGGAGCGCGACCGCCGCCGCCGTGCCCGGGGCCGGTTCACCCGCAACTTCGTCGTCCAGGGCACTGGCGCGGAGTGGGCGCTGTGCTGGCTGGCCGACCTGCGGAACCGGCTGTGGCGGCTCGGCGGCAGCGGCACCGCCGCGGAGCGGCCGCACCTCGTCTTCTTCCTCCACGACGAGGTGCTGGTGCACACGCCCGAGCACCTGGCCGCCGACGTCGAGGACACGGTCCGCCGCGCCGCGGCGGAGGCCGGGCGACTGCTGTTCGGCAGCTTTCCGATCGACTTCCCGCTGGACGTCGCCGTCGTCGCGTCGTGGGCCGACGCGGACTGACCGGCCGGCGGGTGTTCGGGCTCCGGGTCGGAGACGTCACCCGCCGGTGGTCGGCGCGCCCGCCGACCGGCTCATCCGCCGGTACTCGAGGGGGAGCATGGACAGCGCGTGCTCCAGCTGCCGGGCTCCCATGGCCTCGCTCAGCACGGCCAGCACCGCTCGTGCTCCGCGCCTCGTCTCCTCCTCGGTGAGCCCGGTGCGCCGGCTGAGCCCCGAGACGGCCTCGCTCACCGGCTTCGGGTGCGCCTGTCCGTCGTGCCGTGGGACGTGGGGCCCGAGCCAGTCCGGGAGCACTGCGGCCAAGCGCTGCAGCTCCCCGCCGCTGATCTGGCCGGCGATCTCGGCGAGGGTGGCGCGGGTCAGGTCCGCGGCCTCGCCCTTGGAGAGCCCGGCCCGCTCGGCGACGGCCGTGAGGAACGTCTTCTCGTCCATGGGTCCACCATCCTCGGTGTTCTCGGGAGGGTCCCCGGCGTCCGCGGCTGTACCCCCCGGGCGCTCGGCTGAACGTGCGTCGCGCCGGGACGCGGCCTTGTGCACTCCGCCGGACCCGGCCACCGTGGAGTTCACCAGCCCGCCGCGACCTCGGGGAGGTCACCATGTCCGAGGTGGACTGCTGCATCGCCGGCGGCGGACCGGCCGGGATGATGCTCGGGCTGCTCCTCGCCCGCCAGGGCCTGACCGTGGTCGTCCTCGAGGCGCACGGGGACTTCCTGCGGGACTTCCGCGGCGACACGGTGCACCCCTCGACGCTGCGGCTGCTCGACGAGCTCGGGCTGGCCGAGGAGTTCCTCCGGTTACCGCACCAGGAGGTCACCCGGCTGGGCGTCACGACCGACGACGGCACCTACGTGCTGGCCGACTTCAGCCGGCTGCCCGGTGCGTTCCCCTTCCTGACGTTCGTGCCGCAGTGGGACCTCCTCGACTTCCTCGCCGGCCGGGCGCGGCAGTACCCGGGCTTCCACCTGCGGATGGAGGCGGTGGTGGTCGGCCTGCTCCACGAGGACGGCCGGGTGCGGGGACTCCGCTACCGGACGCCCGACGGCCACGTGCACGAGGTGCGGGCCCGCCTGACGGTGGCGGCCGACGGCCGCAACACCCGGCTGCGCGAGCACACCGGCCTCCGGCTCCGCTCGTTCGGTGCCCCGATGGACGTGCTGTGGTTCCGGCTCCCCGGACCGCCGGACGGATCGACGCAGTCCTTCGGCGGCGCCGGCCGCATCACCCGGGGTCGGATGGTGGTCCGGATCGACCGGGGCGAGTACTGGCAGTGCGCCTACCTCGTCCCCAAGGGCGGCTACGCGGCCCTGCAGGCAGCCGGGCTGCCCGCGTTCCGGGCCGACCTCGGCCGGCTGCTGCCCGATGGCGCCGACCCCGGCGTGCTCCACAGCTGGGACGACGTGCGGGTGCTCAGCGTGCGTGTCGACCGGCTCACCCGGTGGCACCGGCCGGGTCTGCTGTTCATCGGCGACGCCGCGCACGCCATGTCGCCGATCGGCGGCGTGGGGATCAACCTGGCCGTGCAGGACGCGACCGCGGCCGCACGGCTGCTCGCCGGTCCGCTGCGAACCGGCGCGGTGACCCCGCGGCAGCTCGCCCGGGTGCGCCGGCGCCGGCTGCTGCCCACCGTGGTGACCCAGTCCGTGCAGCGGCTGGTCCAGAGCCGGGCCCTCCGCCGGATCCTGGCCGGGGACCGGCCGATCGGCGCTCCCCGGGTGCTGCGGCTGCTGGACCGGCACCCGGTCCTGCAGGGGCTGACCGCCCGCGCGATCGGCATCGGGGTGCTGCCCGAGCACGCCGCCGCCGCACCTGGCGCCGGGGTCAGCCGCTCCCGTACGGGCAGGTGATGATCTCCAGGGAGTGCCCGGCCGGGTGCTCCCCGCACAGGCCGCGTCCGCCGTCGTCGTGGTGATCTGGGTCGACCGGGACGAGGTGCCGGCCGATGTGACGGCGTCCATCGGAGAGGTGGTGGCGGTGCGGCGCAGCTGACCGGGGAGCCGGCGGTTCGTGTCGCCCTCCCGCCGCGGCCGGAGGGCGACGGCGATAGGTTGGCCCGATGCCGACCAGGTCCCGAGAGGGCACACCGCTGCGGGCACTCGGGGACCTCGGGCTGCCCGCGCGGGCGGTCACCGCGCTGACCCGGGCCGGGATCACCAGCATCGACGACCTCGGGGTGCTCACCCGGCGGGAGCTCACCGCGGTCAACGGGCTGGGCCCGGGCATGATCGCCGCCATCCGGCTGGTCGTCCCGGAGCCGCCGTCGGGCCCGCCCGCGACCCTCGCGCCGGGCGGCCACCCGGCCGCCGAGGAGGAGTCGCCGGACGCGCCCGCCATCCCGTCGTTCGACTCGCTGCGCAGCGGCCAGCGCCGGGGCGCGCTCGACCTGCTGATCCCGACCGCGGACCTGGCCGAGCCGCCGGAGCCCGCCCCCAACGCGCCGCGGCCGGCCACCTACGCCGACCTGCAGCGCATCGTCGTGCACGTCGCCGGGCACCTGGCCCGGGCCGCGGCGGGCCTGCCGGTCCGGGCCGTGCGGTGGTCGGTCCGGGAGCCGGCACGCTGCCTCCGGTGGCTGCTCGGCTGACGGCCAGGCCCGCGGGACGGCGAGCACCAGGGCCTCCCCGACCGGGAGCCGGCGGCGGCCAGCCGCGGGTCGGCCGCGATCCGCGGCAGGTCGGCGACCTGGTCGCGGTGGGACAGCACGTCGTCGACGGCCAGCAGGCCACCTGGTCGCGGCACGCGCACCGGCTCGGGCCACCAGCCCGGGTAGCGGGACCGGCCGGCGTCCAGGAAGACGACGTCCCGGCTGCGGCGGCAGCGCGCGCTGGGCGTCGGCGTCGAGGTCCACGGCCAGCACAGGCCAGCCACAGGGTGCAGTGGCCGGGGGTGTCGATCTGCAGCACCCGGCGCTCCACCCGCACGACGACGACCAGGGCCGACGGCGGCAGGCCCAGGGAGTTGCTGACCGCGCAGATCTCCGGGCCTCCGGTGAGCGCTGCGGCGGGAGGGACACCACGGTGATCTGGCGGGCGTCCCGGCCGGAATCCGACGGAGGTGCGGGCGCCCGGCCGGGGCCGGCCGTGGTGCCCACCAACAGCGCCGGCTGGTCGAGCGACCGTGCGCCCGCCGCCCGTCCCGCTCGACTGCTGCACCCGGCTGGTCGTCGTCCGCGGCGTCGCCGCGTTCCGCGTCTGGCTCGACGACGTCATGACGACGGAGCCGGCGGTACACCCTGCGACCCCCCGGCGGGGGCTCCGCGACCTTCATCACCTGACGAATCCGCGGTCGCCGATTGTCACGAGTGCATAACGACGGTTACGGTGGCGTAGTCCGCTCGGTCGTCATGTCCCCGTCCGGGGAGTCCGAGCAGGCGCCGCCGAGTCGCCCTCCGGGGCGAGCCGGGGACCCATCGAGACACTGGGGTGAATCCTGCTCCCGGGCATTCCGTCCGGAGCGGGTAGGGCTGCTTCCCGCCCGAATCCGTCAGCTAACTCGGTAGGCGGCAACCGGAAGAACGGAGAGCCGCCCGATGGCGCGCCCTTGCCCTGCTGCAGCACCTCGCCGTCCTCGGCACCCCTGGCCCCGGGTCCGACCCCACAGCTGACCGGACGCGGCCGTCCGCACCGACGCCGCAGTTCTCGCTGCCCGCACCCTCGCCTCCGCCGGCGCGCCCTCGGGGCGCAGCCCGCTCGTACCCCCGGAGCTCTTCTCCCCATGGACCACCGCACCACCTCCTCCGTCCGCGCCGTGGACCACCGCGCCCGCCGGCGTCCCGCCGTCCGCCGTCCCGGGCTCTACCTGGGCGCCGCCGTCGCCGGTGCCATGCTGGTCGGCGTCGTGCTCGGCACCGATCCCGCCGCGGAAGCCGCGGCCGAGCCGGTCAGCGTCGCGCAGGAGCTGGGCCTGACGGCCGGGTCCGGTGCGGTCGACGTCACCGAGCACCTGCGGCCGCTGGAGGAGCTCGCGGCCAGCCGCAGCACGCGAGAGGCTGCGGAGACCGCTGCGCAGCAGGCTCAGGCCGCCGCCGACAAGGTCGAGCTCGACCGCCGAGCCGCCGAGGCCGCGGCCGCCGAGGCCGCGGCCCGCGCCGCCGCCGA
>JAOPWO010000342.1 GCA_025965635.1 Modestobacter sp.
AGCAGGGCGTGCAGCTGTACAGCGGGATGAAGGACAGCATCCTGGCGATGCAGCAGACCATCGGGTCGCCGATCAACACCGCGCTGGCCCCGGAGTACGAGGCCGACCAGATCGTCAACTTCCCGTCCGCCTGGTCCAAGACCCTCACCGAGATCCCCGGCACCGGCGTCGTGGGTGCGACGTACGACGTGGAGATCGCGAACGGGTACGACTACCTGTTCCGGGAGGGCCTGCTCACGGAGGGCGACACCGTCGGCCACATCTACTTCGAGGGCGAGTACGGCGCCAACGGGCTGGCCGGCACCCAGGCGGTGGCCGCGGAGCGCAACCTGCAGGTGGTCGAGGCGCAGATCAAGGCCACCGACCAGGACATGAGCGCCCAGATCACCCAGTTCAAGGCGGCCGGCGTGAACGCCATCGCCCTCACCGTCGCGCCGGGACAGACCGCCTCGGTCGCCACGGTGGCCCAGGCGCAGGGGCTGGACGTGCCGATCCTGGGCAGCAACCCGGTCTTCGCGCCGGGCCTGCTGGAGGGTCCGGCGGCGGCGAAGATCAAGGAGGACCTGTACGTCGCCTCACCGGTGTCGTCGTTCGACGCCCACCCGGAGCTGCTCGAGCAGTACCAGGCCGCCTACCCCGACGCCGTCCCCAGCCTCGGGGTGGTCGTGGGCTTCGGCATGAGCGAGATGATGAAGCAGGTGCTCGACTCGGCCTGCGAGAGCGGTGACCTCACCCGCGCGGGTGTGGTCGCGGCCTTCGACGGGCTGACCGAGGTGGAGACCGGTGGCCTCGTCGTCCCGATCCGGGGCTTCGAGCTGGGCAAGTCGCCGAGCCTGGAGAGCTTCGTGCTCCGGCCGGCCGACGTGCCCGGCGGCGCCACCGTCGCGCAGGAGGCCTTCGAGGGCGAGTTCGCGGCGGCGATCGCCGGCTAGGGGCCACCGCGACGGCGCTCCCTCCCCGGCGGAACCCGCCGGGGCAGGGAGCGCCGTCGTGTCCGGTTCAGAGCCGGCCGCTACGGGCCACCGGGACCAGCCGGACGGCGAGCGCCGCGGCCACCGCCGCGGCCACCAGGAGTGGCACCGTCGGCGAGCCGGCCCGCGCCGCCAGCGCGATCAGGTACGGCGCCGAGAAGCCCACGTAGGCGCAGGCGAGGAACAGCGAGGTCAGCGCCCCCCGGCGGGTGGGCGCCGCCAGCCGGGCGGTGAGCGTCAGGCCCGCCGCCAGGCACAGCCCGCCACCCGAGCCCAGCAGCAGCGACGACGCGGCCAGCCACGGCAGGCCGGCCGTGGCGGTGAACGCCGCGGCGCTGCCGTAGCCGGCCACCCCGAGCACCGTCCCGACCACCGCGGTCCACCCGCCGAGCCGCCGCTGCAGGCCGGCGGCCAGCGTCGAGGCGCCCAGGGTGCCCCCGGCCAGCAGCCCGGTCACCAGGACCCCGGCGGCGGGCAGCTCGACGAGCACCGGCACGGCCGAGACGACCGCGGTCGGGAACGCGTAGACGCACACCGCCACCGGTGCCAGCACCGTCAGCACCAGCCAGCCGTCGCCCGGGCCGATCAGCGGCGCGGTGGGCGCGCCGGTGGCCGTCCTCCGGCGGCCGGCGGGCACCAGGTCGACCGTCTCGGGCAGCCGCACCGCCAGGGTCAGCCCCACCGCGACGAGCACCGTGTGCAGCAGGTAGGGCAGCACCGTGGGCGCGGGGGCGTACTGCCCGAGCAGCCCGCTCACGAACGGCCCCAGCGAGAAGCCGCCGCTCATGGCGAACGCGGCCCGGCGCCCTCCGGCGCCGTCGCCCGCGGTCAGCGACAGCTCGGCCACCCAGGCGCTGCCCACGCTGAAGACCACGCCGCTCACCACGCCCTGCAGGAACCGGGCCGCGAAGAGCAGCTGCAGCGCGTCCCCGGCCAGTGCGAACGCCACCGAGGCGACGGCGGACAGCACCATGCCCGGCAGCGCGACCCGGCGGCGGCCGAGCCGGTCGGACAGCGGGCCGGCGAGGAACAGTGCCGGCACCAGCCCGGCCGCGTAGAAGCCGAACAGGGCGGTGAGCACCTCGGGCGAGAGCCCCAGCCGCTCCTGGTAGACCAGCAGCAGCGGCGTGGGCACGTTGGTGCCCGCCGCCACCGCGAACAGCGCGAAGACGGCCCGCTTCCACGTCACCGGCGCACCCTAGAGAATCGCCGCGCCGGCGCCGGTCAGCAGCAGCGGCTCATCGGGGTGCGCTCGGCGAGGTCGGCCCGGCGCCGCTCGAACTCGCGCCGGCTGACCGGCTCGTGCCCGTGTTCGGTGCACTCGCGCAGGTAGTCGTCCCAGCGTGCCTCGCCGCTGAACTCCCGCAGGTACCAGCGCACCCCGCGACCGGCCCGGACCAGTGCAGAGCCCACGTCGGCGGCGGTCACGGCCGTCCACCGTCCCCGGCCCGGTCACCGTGCCGGCCGCCGGAACCGGCGCCGACCAGGCCCTCGTGCTCGGCGATCGCGCGCTTCTCCTCCGCGGTGGCCCACAGCCCCGCCGGCTCGACGAGCTCCGACGGTGTCGCGGGCTCCTCCGTGGTCGGCAGCGAGCCGCCGGCCTGGATCGCCCGGGTGATGACCACCGCGGCGTTGACGACGACGACCAGCACCAGCAGGGCGAAGAACGCCTGCAGGACGCCGTTCAGGGTGGAGTTGAAGACCACCTGGTCCATCTGCGCCTGGTCCTGCGCCGGGGCCAGCAGCTCGCCGGCGTCCTGGGCGTCGCGGTACCGCGACGCCTGGGCGAAGTAGCCGATCGCGGGGTTGTCGGAGAGGACCTTCTGGTAGCTCGCGGTCATGGTGACCACGAGGTCCCAGACCAGCGGCACGCCGGTCACCCAGGCGTAGCGCAGCTTCCCGTGCTTGATCAGCAGCACCGTGACCAGGGTCAGGGCGATGGCGGCCAGCAGCTGGTTGGCGATGCCGAACAGCGGGAAGAGCTGGTTCACCCCACCCAGCGGGTCGGTGACCCCGATGTAGAGCACCGAGCCCCACAGGCCGACGACCACGGCGCTGGCGATGACGTTGCCCGGCCGCCAGGACAGGTCACCGAACTTCGGCCAGACGTTGCCGATGGTGTCCTGCAGCATGAACCGCCCGACCCGGGTGCCGGCGTCGACGGCGGTCAGGATGAACAGCGCCTCGAACATGATCGCGAAGTGGTACCAGAACGCCTGGAGTCCGCCGCCGAACGCGTCGCTGAAGATCTGCGAGATGCCGACGGCCAGCGTCGGGGCGCCGCCGGTGCGGGAGATCAGGCTGGGCTCCTGGACCGCGGCGGCCGCAGCGGCGAGGTCCTGGGCGGTGGTGTCGAAGCCGAAGTTCTGGACGAAGGCGGCGGCCGACTCCACCGTGCCGCCGGTGGCCCCGGCCGGGCTGTTCATCGCGAAGTACAGGCCCTGGTCGATGACGCACGCGGCGATCAGCGCACTGATGGCGACGAAGGACTCCATCAGCATGCCGCCGTAGCCGATCAGCCGGACCTGGCCCTCCTTGGCCACCATCTTCGGCGTCGTGCCCGAGGAGATGAGCGCGTGGAAGCCGGACAGGGCGCCGCAGGCGATGGTGATGAAGACGAACGGGAACAGCGACCCGGCGAAGACCGGCCCGGTGCCCTCCCGGGCGAAGTCGGTGATGGCCTCCGCCTGCAGCACCGGACGGGCGATCAGCAGGCTGATCGCCAGCAGCACGATGACGCCGATCTTCATGAACGTCGACAGGTAGTCGCGCGGGGTGAGCAGCATCCAGACCGGCAGCACCGAGGCCACGAACCCGTAGACCACGAGGGCCAGGACCAGCCACTCCTTGGACAGCGTCAGCGCGTCCCCGAGCCCGGTGTCCTGGATCCAGCCGCCGCCGACGATCGCGAGCAGCAGCAGGGCGACGCCGAGTGCGGTGGCCTCGAGCACCCGCCCCGGGCGGATGGTGCGCAGGTAGAACCCCATGAACAGGGCGATCGGGATGGTCAGCGCGATGGAGAACACGCCCCACGGCGACTCGGCCAGCGCGTTCACCACGATCAGCGCGAGCACCGCGAGAATGATGATCATGATGGCGAAGACGGCGATCAGCGCGGCGACCCCGCCGACGATGCCGATCTCCTCGCGCACCATCTGGCCCAGGCTCTTGCCGTTGCGGCGCATCGAGAAGAACAGCACGGTCAGGTCCTGGACGGCCCCCGCGAAGATGACACCGACGACGATCCAGATGGTCCCGGGCAGGTAGCCCATCTGCGCGGCGAGCACCGGTCCGACCAGCGGCCCGGCGCCGGCGATGGCGGCGAAGTGGTGGCCGAAGAGCACGCGCCGGTCGGTGACGTCGAAGTCGACGCCGTTGTGCAGCCGCTCCGCCGGGGTGGCCCGCCGGTCGTCGGCACCGAGCACCTTGCGGGTGATGAAGCGGGCGTAGAACCGGTAGGCGATCGCGTAGGAGCACAGCGCGGCGAACAGCACCCACAGCGCCGACACCGTTTCGCCCCGCGCCAGCGCGAGCACGGTCCAGGCGACCGCACCGACCGCGGCGACGGCGACCCAGATGAGGACCGAGCGGATCGACAGCCGGCGGCCGGGCGTGTCCTCAGGAGGCCGCCCACCCCCGCCGTCGTCCTTGGTGGCCACGGTGGACATGAGTGCCTCCTGCACGTCGACCAGCGCCCGGACGGCGCTGTCCGCCGGAGATCATAGATGCGTTCCGGCGGCGTGCCGGTTCCTCCGTCGCGGGTGTCGCCGCGGTCAGCCGGCGGTGGGCGGCTCCCCCGCCCAGGCGGCCCGGAGCAGTGCGGTGACGCCCTCCAGGGTGACCGGCCGGGGGTTGGCGTAGGGGTTGGCCACCGCCTGCCCGGCGATCCGCGGGACGTCGTCCTCGGCCATCCCGAGCTCGCGCAGCGACCGCGGCGCCCCGAGCCGGTCGGCAAGCTCCCACAGCTCGCGGGCCGGGTCGTCGACCTCGCCCAGCGCCCGGCGCAGCGCGGCCACCGTCCCCGGGGCGGCCGGCTGGTTGTAGGCCAGCGCGTGCGGCAGGACGACGGTGTGCGTCTGGGCGTGCGGCAGGTCCAGCGTGCCGCCCAGGGCGTGGCACAGCTTGTGGTGCAGCGACATCGTGGTGGCGGCGAGCACCGCCCCGCACAGCCACGCCGCGTACTGCGCCTCGCTGCGGGCGTCGAGGTCGGCGCCGTCGGCGACCACGCGGGGCAGCGCGCCGGACATCGCGCGCACGCCCTCCTCGGCCATCAGCGAGATGATCGGCGTCGCGTCGGGGGCGTAGAGCCCCTCGACCGCGTGCGCCATCGCGTTCATGCCGCTGGTGGCGGACATGCCCGCGGGCAGGGTGAGGGTGAGCTCGGCGTCGTAGAGCACGCTGCGCGGCAGCACCCGCTCGTCCCGGCCGGTCCGCTTCGCACCCGCCTCGGTCAGTCCCCAGACCGGCGTCATCTCCGAGCCGGCGTAGGTGGTGGGGACGGCGATCACCGGCAGCCCGTGCTCGAGGGCGATCGCCTTGCCCAGCCCGATCGCCGACCCGCCGCCGACCGCCACGCAGCCGTCGGCGCCCAGCTCGGCGGCCAGCGTGCGGGCCTGGGTGGCCACCTCGATCGGCACGTGCATCCGCGCCTCGGCCAGCACGCCGGCCGCCCGGTCGCCGAGCGCGTCGGCCACCAGCTTGCCGGTGTCGGCCTGCTCGGGTGAGCAGAGCACGAGCACCCGGGACAGGCCGAGGGCGGCGACCTCGTCGGGCAGCGTGGCCAGCACGCCGGCGCCGAACAGCACCCGCATGGGCAGCGCCTGGTAGGTGAAGCTGCGGGTCATGACTGCGCGCCGACCGGGGTCTCGGCACGGTCGAGGACCGGGCGCAGGGCCGACTCGAGCGCGGCCTCGGCATGGACGCCGGGCATCGCCCCGGGGTACCGGGCGGCGACGTCGATGCGCAGCCGGTCGGCCACGGCCGCCGCCGCGCGCTCCCAGCCGCTCCCGCCGATGCCGGTCAGCACGGTGAACCGGCCGTGCCCGGCGAGATCGAGGGCGGAGACCGGGCGGCGGTGGTCGGTGGTGATCCACGCGTGCCTGCCGATCACGAGGACGTCGCTGTCGACGGTGGGCATGCGGGAGCCTCCACGGCGGCGTTGAGTTCTTCGGCAGGCGAACGAGGTTTCGTTCTGCGAGGCAGTCAACGTCGTGCGGTGCGTCACGTCAACCACCGCGGGCGTTGCAGCCCCGGAAACCGGCGGCCACCGCGCATCGGCGGCCGGTGTCACGGCTGTGCACCATCGGCCGCGTCACCCCGCAGAGCGGCGCGCCGGCCTGGAGGACGTGGCGGCCGTCCACCAGGACACGTGGCGCCAGGTGCAGACCGACCAGCAGGCCGGCGCCGTGGCCCACCGACCCCGACGGCAACGCCTGGAGCGCGGACTTCCCGAAGGTGGTCGGCGCGAACGGCTGCACCATCGCCGTCCCGGCCTCCACGGGACCAGACCGCGCACGGACTGGCCGGCGCGATGATCGTCGCCACCACCCCCGGGGGCGCAGCCCGGGTCGATCGTCAGCGTCGACCGCTCGGCGATGACGACCTTCATGGTGGTGATCGGCGGGAGCGCACCATCGAGGGCCGCTGGTCGGGGCACGGGTGTCCCACCTGCTCCAGGACACGCCGGCCGGCCTGGGCACCTGGTGCCCGGTCATCGTGGGCGCCGCCATCGTGGTCACCCGGTCGGTCAGCCCCGGCGGCGGAGGTCCTCGTCGATGTCCGCGGCGGCCTCGAGCAGCGCCGGCAGCATCCGGCCGCGGAGGTCGCCGGGCCCGACCCGGGTGGTGTGCGTGGAGACGGTCACCGCGGCCACCACCCGCCCGGTCGCGTCGTGCACCGGGGCGGCGACGCACTGGATGCCGGCCTCGAGCTCCTGCTCCATGAGGCACCAGCCCTGCTCGCGCACCTCCGTCACGAGGTCGCGGAGGGCGGCCACCGAGGAGACCGTGTGCGGGGTGATCGGCCGCAGGTCGGCCCGGTCGAGGGCGGCCTCCAGCGCGTCGTCGTCCAGCGCGGCCAGCAGGACCCGGCCCATGGACGACGCGAACGCCGGGATGCGGGTGCCCACCTCGACATTCATCGACATGATCCGGCGGTAGGGCACCCGGACGACGTAGAGCACGTCGTCACCCTCCAGGACGCCGGCCGACGAGGTCTCCTGGACGTCGCCTGCCAGCCGGGCCAGCCGCTCCCGGACCACGTCCCAGACGGTGGTGGTGGCCAGGTAGGCCTGCCCGAGCTCCAGCAGCCGGGGCCGCAGCCACCAGACCTGCCCGTCGGTGCCCACGTAGTCCAGGGT
>JAOPWO010000306.1 GCA_025965635.1 Modestobacter sp.
CGTAGTCCAGGGTTTGCAGGGTGTGCAGCAGCCGGCGCGCCGTCGCGGGCGCCAGGCCCACCGCGCGGGCGACGTCGGACAGGCTGCGGCGCGGGTGCTGGGCGTCGAAGGCCCGGACGACGGCCAGGCCGCGGTCCAGCGCCCGCACGTACTCGGTCGCCGGGCCCTCGGCGCCCGGCCCGGGCAACACCGACCGAGCGCCGTCGTCCCACCGGCTGGCGGTCTCGGCGACGCTCATCAGGTTCCTCCGGGGTGGGGGCGGGGTGGTGCACGGGGTTCGCCTGGCGAACGCTAGTGGATCGGATGGCCTCGTGGCGAGGCCGCTCCGCCCGGGACCCGGTCGGCGCCGAGCTGGGCCGGCGTCCCCGGGACGTCCCGGTCGTGGCGCGGGTGCCCCCGATCGTGGCCGCCGGCGCGCCGGGCACCAGCGGCGCCACCACCCGGCGGTCCCGGGGAGAACTCGTCGACCAGGCCCCGCGCCATGCCTCCGGGCGGTGCGGCGAGCGTCTGCCCCGGTACTCGTGCCGCACGTGTGCCCGGCTGGCCACGGTGCCCAGAGGGCCGGGGTTCCCGGTGCCGCCGGCGGGGCATGATCGGGAGCATGCGACTTCCCAAGCCACGGGGGCCCCTGAGCGCTGCACTGCGTGCCGACCTGCCTGCCGGCCGGTCCGTCTCCGCCGCGACCCGGTCGGCCGCGACGCTGGCCGCCCGGACCCCCGACCCGCTCGCCGACGAGGACCTGCAGCTCAGCCTGGCGATCTGCTACGAGCTGCACTACCGCGGGTTCGACGACGTCGACGACGGCTGGGAGTGGGACCCGGGCCTGCTGGCCGTGCGGGCGCTGCTGGAGGAGCGGCACACCGCGGCGCTGCATGAGCTCGTGGGCGCGGTCGACGTCACCGACGCCCCGGTCGACGAGCAGCTCGCCGCGGTGGTGGCCGCCGATGACGGCCCGTCGCTGTCGGGGTACCTGGCCAAGCGGGGCACCCTCGAGCAGTGGCGGGAGTACCTCACGCTCCGGTCGGTGTACCACCTCAAGGAGGGCGACCCGCACACCTGGGCGATCCCCCGGATCTCCGGACGCGCCAAGGCCGCGATGGTCGAGATCCAGGCCGACGAGTACGGCGGTGGGGCGGCCGGGCGGATGCACAGCGAGCTGTTCGCCGGGCTGCTGCGCGACCTCGGTCTGGACGACGGGTACGGCGCGCTCTGGGACGACGCACCGGCGGTCACCTTCGCCTCGGTGAACACCATGTCGCTGTTCGGGCTGCACCGCCGCTGGCGGGCGGCGTGCCTCGGGCACCTGGCGGCCGTGGAGATGACCTCCTCCGAACCCAGCCGGCGGTACGCACTGGGGCTGCGCCGGCTCGGCTTCCCGCCCGCCACCTCGGTCTTCTATCACGAGCACGTCGAGGCCGACGCGGTGCACGAGCAGATCGCCTCGGTCGACATGTGCGGTGCGCTGGTGGCCGACGACCCGGCGCTCACCGCCGACGTCCTGTTCGGGGCGCGGTGCGCGCTGGCCGTCGACGGGCTGACCGCGGTGCACCTGCTCGGCGCCTGGGAGGCCGGCCGCTCGGGCCTGCGCACGGACGACGCCCTGGCCGCTTAGCGGGAGGACCCCCGGCCCCCGCCTGCCGGGGGACCTCAGGGGCGGGGATGCATCTTGTCCGCGGAGCTGATGCGGGAAGCCGGCCGCGGCTTCGCGGGAGCGCTCTCCGCGGTGAAGCCGGCCACCTTGTGCGTGCCGTCGCAGAACGGCTTGATCCCCGACTTCCCGCACCGGCACAGCGCCACCGTGCGACGGCCCGGGTCGATCTCGTTGCCGGCGGTGTCGACCAGCCGGAAGTCGCCCCGCACCAGCAACGGCCCGTCCCGGTAGGGCGTGATGGTGGTGCCGCCGACCGCCGGGACGGCGGGCAGGTGGGCGGTCAGCTCGTCGGTCAGGTCGTCGGTGAGGTCGTCGGTCGGCTCGGGCACGAGCCCATGGTCCCCGGTCATCCGCCGACCGGACGACGGGCGTCGTCGGGTGCTGCGAAGCAGGCGGGCACGTGCACGGTGCTCAGTCCCCCGCCGGCCGGTCGTAGAAGACGTGGTCGACCACCGCGCGGGCGTGCCGGGTCACCCGCCGGTAGTCGTCGAGGAACTGCCCAGGGTCGACGTCCAGGCCGTACCCGCAGGCCCGCGCCACCCCGCTCAGCTCCAGGCCCTGGCGGGGCAGCTGGTCGCCGGGGCGGCCGCGGACCAGGAAGACCGCGTTGCGGGCCCGGCTGGCCAGCTCCCACGCCGCCTGCAGGGCGTTGGCCTGCTCGGCGTCCAGCAGGCCGGCGTCGGTGAGCCCGGCCAGTGCCCCGATCGTCGCGGTCACCCGCAGCGCGGGGAGGCGGTGCGCGTGCTGCAGCTGCAGCAGCTGGACGGTCCACTCGACGTCGGCCAGGCCACCCCGGCCCAGCTTGGTGTGCGTCGCCGGATCGGCACCGCGCGGGAGCCGTTCGCTGTCGACCCGCGCCTTGATCCGGCGGATCTCCGCGACCTGCTCGGGTGACAACCCGTCGGCCGGGTAGCGCAACGGGTCGATCAGCTCCACGAACGCCCGGCCCAGCTCCGCGTCGCCGGCGACCGGCTCGGCCCGCAGCAGCGCCTGCACCTCCCAGGTCGACACCCAGCGCTCGTAGTACTCGCGGAAGGCGGTCAGGCTCCGCGACATCGCGCCCTGACGCCCCTCGGGGCGCAGGTTGGCGTCGACCTCGAAGGCGGGGTCCGGTGCCGGTTCGCTGAGCAGCCGGCGCAGTGCGTGCGCGATCGAGTTCGCCGCGGCGGCCGCCTTGGACTCGTCCGCGCCCACCCGCGAGCGGTGCACGAACAGCACATCGGCGTCCGACCCGTAGCCCATCTCCGCCCCGCCCAGCCGGCCCATGCCGATCACCGCCAGATCGACCGGTACCTCCTCGACCGGGACGCCGGCTCCGGCGGCCCAGCTGCGCACCGCCGCGTCCAGCCCGGCCCGGAGCGTGGCCACGGCGACGGCATGCAGCGCCTGCCCCACGCGCAGCACGTCCAGCCGGCCCAGCAGGTCCGCGCAGGCGATCCGCAGCAGCTCGGTGCGGCGCAGGGAGCGCAGCACCTTCACCCCGGCCGAGGGGTCACCGGCCCGGGCGACGGACTGCCGCCAGGCCGAGGCCAGCGCGTCGGCGCTGCGCGGCTCCAGCTGCGCGTCGTCGGCGAGGATGCGCAGCGCCTCGGGGGTGCGGGTCAGCAGCCCGGCCACGTACTGGCTGGAGCCCAGCAGCACCGCCAGCCGTTCGGCGACCTGGCCCTCGTCGCGCAGCAGCCGGAGGAACCACTGGTCGTTGCCCAGCGCCTCGCTGACCCGGCGGTAGGCCAGCAGCCCGGCGTCGGGGTCGGCGCAGGAGGCGAAGGTCTGCAGCAGCACCGGCAGCAGGTAGCGCTGCATCTTCGCCGACCGGGACACCCCGCCGGTGAGCGCGGTCATGTGCCGCAGCGCGCCGTCGGGGTCGCTGAAGCCCAGCGCCCGCAGCCACTCGCCGGCGGCCTTCGGGCCCAGGTACAGCTGCTCACCCGGCACCCGGGCCACCGAGGACAGCAGCGGCCGGTAGAACAGCTTCTCGTGCAGCCGGCGCACCTCGCGGGTGTGCAGCGCCAGCTCGGCCCGCAGCACCGCCACCGCGTCGCCGCGCTGGTCGGGCTTGTAGCCCAGTGACCGGGCCAGCCAGCGCAGCTGGTCGGCGTCGGTGGGCAGCAGGTGGGTGCGGCGCATCCGGAGCAGCTGCAGCCGGTGCTCCACCGTGCGCAGGAACCGGTAGGAGGCCACCAGCGTGGCCACGTC
>JAOPWO010000396.1 GCA_025965635.1 Modestobacter sp.
CCACCGCACCGAGCGGAGGCACGGACAAGGGCACCAGCCGGGACGCCCCGGCCAGCACGACCGTGGCCAGCCCGACGAGCGCGGCGCCGGCGACCGCAACGGCCAAGGCCGTGAACTCGTCCACGCTGCCGACCTTGTAGCGCGCCTGGTGGAGCCGGAAAGTAGCGGCGAGCGCCGCGTAGATGACGGCCATGATGCCCACGGCCACCAGCAGGCCCGGCCGATTGATCTGGCGGATGTCCCCGTCATACCGCGCCGCGGTGGCCAGCACCAGACCGATCGACACCAGCAGGACGTCGGCGACCAGGAGGGCCAGCCGCCGTAACCGCGTCCGCACGCTGGTCTTGCGTGTGTTCATACCGCTCCCCGTTCGATCCACTGCGGCCCTTGCCTCGTCCCAGCCCGGTCGATCAGCGGGGCGCCGTCCTGGGGCTCTGCGGCGTCTCTTCGGGGCGGGCGGACCGGCGTGGGGAGCCGACGGCAGGCAAGGGACCGGTGAGCTCGTGCCGACGGCGGTCGTGCCTCCGCGACACCTGCGGACGCGAGACACCGACGGCCGCGGTGGTCTCCCGGCCCGGGTCGGCTTCGTAGCTGTAGTTGTAGCCGTACCCGCGGGTGGCCCCGGCCGCCTGCGGCACCCGGTTGAGCACGACCCCCAGGAGGCGCGCGTCGATCCGCGCCAGGGACGCCGCGGCCTCCGCTAGTTCCTCGCGCCGGGTCTTGCCGAACCGGGTGGCCAGGACGCACCCGTCCGAGAGGACGGACAGGACCGCGGCATCGGTCACCGGCAGCAGCGGCGGCGAGTCGATGATGACGTAGTCGTTGACCGTCCGGAGTTCGGCCAGCAGCGATCGCATCTGGGCCGAGCCCAGCATCTCGCTGGGATTGGGGGGCATCGGTCCGGCCGCCAGGACGGTCAGCTTGCCGTCGCCCCACGGCTGCACGACCTCGTGCAGCGCCGCGGTGCCGGCAAGCACGTTGGTCAGGCCGGCACCGCTGATGAGCCCCATGTAACGGGTGACCCGGGGCCTGCGCAGGTCGGCCTCCACGAGCACCACCCGGCTGCCCGCCTGGGCCAGCACGGTGGCCACGTTCACCGCCAACGTCGACTTGCCCTCGCCGGGCACCGAGCTCGAGACCACGAACACCCGAGGCGGGCGGTCGACGTCCAGGAACTGGAGATTCGTCCGGATGGAGCGGTAGGCCTCCGCGCTCATCGACTGCTGGTCGAGATCCGCGATCAGGTGCGACGCTTCCAGCTGCGGGTCCTCGAGCACGGTGCCGATGACACCCACATTCGCCAACTCGCGCACGTCCTCCGTCGACTTCACCGTGTTGTCCAGCCGACTGCGCAACAGCGCGAGACCCAGCCCGAGCAGCATCCCCAGGACGGCACCCAGAGCCAGGTTCCGTGTTGCGTCCGGCGAGACCGGCGTGCCGTTGAGGTCCGCCGCCTGGACGGTGGTCACCTTGACCGTGGACGCCCGAGCGCCGTCCGGCGTCTCGAGCTCAGCGACGCGGGCGGTGAACTGGCGGCCGAGTGCGTCCGCGATCTGCTGGGCCCGCTGCGCCGAGGTGTCGGTGACCGTGACGTTGAGGATGACCGTGTCCGGCAGCGCGGTGGCGGACACCTTGCCGGCGAGTTCCGCGGGAGTCAGGTCGAGGCGCAGTTCGTCCACGACCTGGCCGGCGAGCTGTTCACCAGTCAGCAACTGCGCGTAGGAGGTCACGCGCTGCTGGGAGAAGAGATTGCCCTGATAGGCGGCAGCGGAGGTCGCGTCCGAGGAGGACGCTGAGACGAACAGCTGGGTGGACGAGGAATAGAGCGGCGTCGCCAGGTAGGTCGTCGTCGCCGCCCCGGCGACGGTCAGCAGGACCGCGCCCACCAGGAGCCACCAACCCGACCGGACCGCCTGCAGCACGTCCTTCAGGTCCACGCGTCCCTCGTCTTCTCCCCGTAGCGCCGACCTGTCGCGGCACCAATGCGAACCCCAGCGCGTAGGCGCTCTTACATGGAGTAACCGGCACACTACAGTGTGCAAGCGGGGATTCCGACCTGGGATGAGTCACATGTGGGGTGGACGAGGGTTGATGTAGGGTCGAAGGTTCTTGCGCGGGTCGACGGCGCTCGTGAGCGGACAGCGCGTGTCGGCCACTGTCGACCTGCCGCTCGAGGCAGGCGCTGTTCCCTTCTGAGACCTCCCTGGCGATCTCCTCAGGGTGCCGTAGGCGCGCAGTCGGGCCTTGCCTCCCGATCGGCGCGGGCGAAACACGTGGCCGCCGCCCGCAGGTTGTCCCGCTCGGTGCTCAACTTCCGCTCGGCGGCTTCGAGTTCAGCGGCCCTCGCCCGCAGTCGGCCGAGCTTCCGATCAGGTGTCCCAGCCGGCGACGGGGGCCTGTCGTCGGGTCGGGGGTGCCTGCTGCGCACCGGCACGCCAGCGGACTTCAGGCACGCCGACAGCGTCGTGCCCCTGATCCCCAGGTCCCCGGCCGTCCCCACCACCGTCGCCCCCCGGCGCCGACCGGTACAGCTCCACCGCATCCCGGCGGAGGTCCTCCGAATACGTCTTCCTCGCCACCGTCTGATCTTCTCGCTTCCTCCAGGCTCAGCCTGGAGTCGGCGTGTCCACGATCAGGGGTCGAGTCCGGTCAGCACCTGCTCGACCACCGGGCTGATCAGCCCGGCCAGATACTGGTGCCCCTGGTCGTTGGGCGAGATCTCATCCGGGCTGATCAGCCCTTGCTCGTCCACGAACCAGCCTTCCCGCAACGGATCCACGAAGGAGACGGAGGCGGCCTCAGCCGCCGTCTGGACGGCGTCCCGGGCTGCCAGCACGTCGGCCGGCACGTCGCCGTCGTCCCAGACTGGACCGATCACCACGATGGCGGTCGTCGACGACTGGGTCCGTACGGTGTTGATCACCTGCGCGGCGTTCACCTCGACCGCGGTCACGTCCTCCCCGCGGTCGTTCCGGCTGCCGAACAGCAGCGTCACGGACGCGTCAGGCACCGGACTGGCCTGGACGAGGCCGCGGTAGTCCTGCCCCCGGGCGCCGACCGACGCGTAGCCGGCTTGCGGCGCCGCGTGCAGCGCCAGCGTGGCGCCGACCTGCCTGGCTACCAGAGCGGGCCAGCCGGCAGGGCCGACGCCACCCTGAGAGTTGCCTGCCGCATAGCCGTCGCCGTAGACCGCGAGGATGGGAGGGGCCGAGGGAGCCGTCGGGCCAGTTGGCGACGGACGGATCGGGGTGGACGCGACTGCGGCAATCGCGGGAGGTTCGTCCGCCTGCGAGACCACCTGGTCGGATCGGTCTTCCAGGAGGACGAACAAGGCCACGTTGGCGGCCACGAGGAGGACGAGTGCGATCAGTCCCCAGCGCGGCGGGCGCTCCAAGCTCAGTCCCCGCATGCCGGCAGGTTATCCGTGAGACCTCCGCATCCGCTGTTCACGCACGACTCGACACGGCATCGACCACGTCGGTCACATCGGTGCCGCGCGACGGGCCACCCCGGGCCGCCGCGGTGATCCAGCAAGCGCATGCAGCAGAGGGATGAGCGCACCGGCGATCTGCTCGCCGACCGCCTGGTGGACGTCGATCGATCGCCCCATCGGGTCGGCGACGTCGTCTTCGCCGCGAGGCGACCGCAGTCGTCTCGCGCGTGCGCGCTGCAACTCCTCGACCACCTCCAGCCCACCTGCCCCCCGGAGGCGCGTCACCTCGGGAACGAGCGACGCCGCTTCCCTGAGCAGGAACGTGCGGTTCATCGCTCGTGGGCTCTCGCGCAGCACGACTTCCCGGTGCGTCTCGGTCATCACGAGGACCAGATCGACCTCGTCGACCGTTGCGGCCACGAGTTGGCGTGCGGTGAAGCCGGTCGGGTCGCCGCCGAGCCCTTGCAGGACGAGCGCGGACGACGGCTCCATGCTGCGGCCGACCACCGCCTGCGTCCCCGCGCTCGACGCAGTGAGCCGGACATTCCCGTTTTCCAGCTGCTCGGCAGCGGCGCGGGTCAGTCGCTCCCCCATCGGGGACCGGCAGATGTTGCCGGTGCAGACGAAGAGGAGGTGCACTCGCGCCAGGCTATCCACCGTGGCCGACGCGCCAGCTGAGAGCCGCCGGGGACCGAGACGCGGTTCAGCCTCCCCGCTTCTCCTGCGCGGTCGGGCGGATCGCCGGGCCTTCGCCCCGAGAAGTTGTCGACGCCCGGTGGATGTGACCTCCAGGCGACGGGTCGCGGCCGAAACGGATCCCCGCCGCGATCACGAGGAGTGATGACCGTGGAGACCCGGCTGCGCCGCCGCGGCTGCGCGGAATCCGGCCGCCGCGGCTGCGCGCGGAATCCGGCCGTCGCAGGCTCCCGATGCGGAATCATGTGGGAGGTCCTGGCAGCCCGGTCAGCGTGGGGGCGTGGCTGCTTCCTCGGACAAGTGCTGGTTGACAGCACGGCGATCAAGGGCGCGAGTGGTCGCGGCCGAGGATCTCGTCGGCGGCGGCGTTCTGGGCGACGCGGAGCCGCGTCGCCCAGTCTTGGGAGGCACCCGTCGGCACGCGCGGGGCGCCCCTCTTGTAGCGGCAACCCATGCACCGGCCGGGGTCCGACTGGATGAACGGGCCCTGGATCCGACCGAGCAGCGTGATCAACGACGGTCAGGAGAGAAGTCTTGACGCTCCAGCAGCGAAGCGACCGCCAGCCCGGCCAGGAGGCCCCAAAAAGGGGCGCCGATGCTGAGCACCGACACGTCAGCGACCGTGACGACGAAGGTGATCAACGCGCCGAGGCTGAAGCGCGTGCTGAAGGCCGTGACGAAGGATGCCTGGAGAACCCGGAGCATGGCCAACCCGCCGAGGGTGGCGATGAAGGCGGGCGGAGTCGCCAGCATCGTGCCAGTGAACAGTGGCGCGAACAGACCGAAAATGATCGCAAGCGCACCACAAACCATGCCTGCGGTGTAGTGCCGGGACCGTTCACCGGACGCGGAGAGCAGGGCGTTGGTCGGCCCGGTGAGGCACGTCGACACCGTCCCCACCGCGGCCGCGAGCAGCGACCAGACACCGCAGAGCACCGTGATGGCGTTGATCGGCGGCGCATGAGCGGCCGCCCGCAGCACCGCCACGCCCTGTCCGTTCTGCACGACCAGAACGGTGATGGCCAGGGGGACGACGAGTTCGACCGCAGCCTGCAGCGACCACTGCGGCGTCTGGAACACCGGCGCCGCCCACCACCCCACACCGGACGCCGGCGGTCGGAAGCGGCCGGACAGCGCGACGGCGACTGCTCCCACGAGTAGCGCACCGATGACCGGGGGCACCCGGCGTCCGAGCCGGGGGAATGTGCTCAGGACGAGGAACGCCAGGACCATGGGTACGGCGATCGGCACGTCATCGTGCAGCGACCGGACCAGGTCGAGCCCGAAGCGCAGGAAGACCCCGGCGACCATGGCCATCACGATCGGCATCGGGATGACGGCCATGGCGCGGCGGACCCAGCCGGTCAGCCCAAGGCCTAGCACCAGGACGCCGGTGAGCAGGAAAGCACCGACCACCTCAGGCCAGGACAGATGACCGAGGGCGGGTCCGACGAGGACGGTGCCGGGGATCGTCCAGAAGAAGGCCAGCGGTTGCCGGTACAGCCAGCAGGCGAGAACGGTGAGGATGCCGTTGAGGAAAAATGCCCCGAAGATCCAGGAGGCGAGCTCCTTCTGGGACAACCCGCCCTGTGTTCCCACCGCGAGGATCACGGCGACCGGGCCGGTGGCCGCGAAGACCAGTCCGATGAGGCCGTTCGCGGCATAGCCCGGTCCCGCGTCGCGCAGCAGTTGTCGCGGCCCGGGCAGCGGCCGGGGAGGACGCTCGATCAGGTGCTCGCGCGCCGGCACTGCAGCACGCGCGCCGTCGACCGGTATCCGTGCCACCTGATTCCGCTCCTTCTCCGGGTCATTTTCGGATCAGTCGTCAGCCCGGCGGTATCGGTCAGGCGGTGTGCCGGTCGGGGATGCGGACGACGGGATCAGCAGATGCCGGACGGCCGGCGGACCGCCCGCTCCCGGAGGTCCTCGGGGTACTTTCTCGCTGCCGTCATGACTCTCCTCCTTCCGTTGGATGAGAGCCTCCATCAGACCGGCGCGGGACACGACCAAACGCATCCCGGACGGTGACAGCAGCTCGACGAGCCGGCGCCGGGACATCCGTGCCGGGCCAACACCCGGGTGGTTCGGCACGAATGTCCCGGCCCGATCCCACAGCGCCGGCGAGGATGAGGTGATCGTCGTCGCCGATGTCGGGGCTCAGCCTCCGCTGGGCCCTCGCGGGATCCCGTCCTTCTGCTGTGCCCGCACCTCCGACGGCTTGCCGAACCCGGCGCGCGTGCCGTCGGTGTGCTGGACGTCGTCCTCCCAGGGAAGCCGGTAGTTGCCGTTCACCAGGTCACGCATGTAGGTGTACGGACAATCCTGGGCACCACCCTCGACTGCCACGTACCCGCGGTGGCCGAGCTGGTAGATGTTGTTCTCCACGCCCCAGTTCCGCCTGGCCTCGTCGGCCCGGGCCGGGACCACCTCGGCCGTGACGACACGGTCGGGACTAGAATCGCCCTGTACCAGCACGCTGCCGTCGACGTCGCAGATCATCGCCTCGCCTTGGGACCAGAGGCCCGTGCTGTCCGGTCCTGCCAGGCAGACGGAGGCCGTGTACGCCAGGTTCGTGAACGCGTTGACCTGGTTGGTGGTACGCCAGGTCTGCTGGATCGGGAACGTGTACCCAGCAGTCCGCAGGATGACGTTGGCACCCTTGTAGGCGGCTTCGCGGGCCATCTCCGGCAGCATCCCGTCGTGGCAGATGATCAGTGCCAGCTTCGATCCGGCCGGCCCGTCGCAGACGGGGATTCCGAGGTCACCGGGCTGCCAGGGTTCCAGTGGCACCCATGGGTGCATCTTGCGGTAGTACAACTGGTCTTCACCGCGGGCGTCGACGATCACGCCGCTGTTGAAGGGGGCGCCGTCGGGGTTGCGCTCCATGAGCGAGAAGCACCCCCACACCCCGGCTTCCGCGCAGGCCCCGCGAAGGGCCGCCATCTCCGGGCCGTCCAGGTCGCACAGCAGGCTGTCGTCGAGCCAACTCCGCGGGTTGAGTCCGTTGAGGCTGTACTCCGGGAAGACGATCAGGTCGAGGTCCGGAAGGCCCTCCTTGGCTCCCCGCACCTGCCTGGCGATCTTGTCGGCAGTCTGGGTGAGGTGCTGGGGCTCGGTGATGATCGGCACGTGGAACTGGACCATGCCCAGGACCAGGGCTCCGGGGGACGGGTTGAGCCCGCCGAGCCCGGTCATGCGCCAGCGACCATCGAAGGCCACCGATCGGCCCAGGGTGCGGCCTTCTCGAAGCACGCCGAGGCACGCAGCACATCGGCGTCGGCCAGGTGCCGTCCGATGATCTGCAGGCCCACCGGCAGCCCGCTCGCAGTGAAGCCGGCCGGGACGCTGGCGGCCGGTTGCCCGGTCATGTTGATCGGGAAGGTGAAGCCCAGCCAGGCGGTCGGCGGGACCATCCGTCCCTCGACGATCTCAGGTCCCTGGAAGCCGACCGGGAACGGCGGCACGGTGAGCGTGGGAGTCAGCAGGAGGTCGTAGTCGCTCATAAATCGCCACATCCGGTTGACCACGCGCTTGCGCTCGATGGCACCGTCGGTGAGCTGCTGCGCCGTCCACGGCTGGGCGAGCAGGCCCACCAGGTGCGGCGACATCTCCGAGCCGTACTGCTCGGCCATGGCACGCATGCCGGACAGGTCCGTGTCGTTGACGACCAGCGACCAGAACGCTTCGAAGGGATCCTCCCAGCCGGGATCTGCGTGCTCGAGCGTGCACCCGAGTTCTTTGGCGAAGACATCCGCGGCCCGGCCGGCGATCTCGCGCACCTCCGGGTCGACCGCGAGGTAGCCCCAGTCGGCGCTGTACGCCACTCGCAGACCACGGATGTCGCCCTGGGTCGCGGTCAGCCAGTCGACGTCCCCAGCCGGGATCGAGTGCCGATCCCGCGGGTCGGGACCGGCGAGGACCGACATCAGCAGAGCTGCGTCGTCCACCGTGCGGGTCATCGGGCCGATGTGCTCCAGGGTTTCCCAGCTGGAGATGCCGGGGTAGCGCTCGTCCCGACAACCGGGGTAGAGCGGAACTCGCCCCATCGACGCCTTGAACCCGAAGATCCCGCAGTGCGCGGCCGGGATACGGACCGAACCCCCGCCGTCACTGCCCAGGGCCAGCGGCGTCATGCCGGAGGCAACCGCGGCGCCGGACCCCGCGCTGGACCCGCCGGACGTCATGGCCGGGTCCCACGGATTCCGGGTCGTCTCGGCGATGGGGTTGTGGCCGACCCCGCTGTAACCGAACTCCGGCACGTTGGTCTTGCCCACGATCACCGCACCGGCGGCCTTGACCCGCTCGACGACGACGTCGTCCTCGTCCGGAACGAAATCCCGGTAGGCCGGCGAGCCGCACCGGGTCGGTATGCCGGCGGTGGCGATGAGGTCTTTCACGGCGATGGGGACGCCGGCCAGCGCACCAAGCCGCTCTCCACGGCTGACCGCGTCAGCCACCTGCTTCGCCTGGTCGCGCGCGAGGTCCGCAGTGAGCTCGCTGAAGGCATGGAGCTGATCATCCAGCCGGGCCACCCGCTCGAGAGCGGCCTCGGTGACCTCCACGGGCGAGATCTCTTTGTCGCGGATCTGCCGGGCGATTTCCGTGGCGGGCAGTGCGCACAGTTCGTTGTTCGTCAAAGGAGTCTCCGGTGTGGTCGAAGTGGAAGGATCAGACCGCTACTTCGGCGCTCGGCTGGCGATCGCTGTCGGGGCTGACTGTCTCGATCAGGAAATAGGCGACCGCGCCGAGAAGCATTCCAGCGAGAGCCTCGCTCAGGTGGGGCGCCCACACGTGAACGGCATAGGCGCCGGCGGAACCGATCACCCAGGCCAGGAACGGCTGGACGCGCCACGTGCTCAACGCCCGCGTCTGCGCCCGGCGCCAGAACAGTTGGTCGACGATGATCACGGCGCCGATCGGCGGCACGAAGATGCCCAGGATGTTCAGCCAGGCAGCGAAGTGGCTCCACACACCGGCGAGGGCCGCGGCGACCCCGATGACGCCCAGGACGATGGTCAGCACACGCATGCGGCTTCCGGTCAGCTGACTCCAGCCGACGGCCCCGTTGTACAGACAGTGGGTGCAGACGGACCCGAGGTTCACGAACACGAACACCACCGCGATGGCGGTGAGGACCGAGCCGTGCGAGGTGAGGATGGACAGGAAGTCGCCACCGTTGACGGCCGGGTTGATGGCGGCTCCGGCGGCCACGATGATGCCGCCGACGACGAGGGCCACCGTGTTCGCCACGGGGAAGGCCGTGAAGGTCGCGATCACTGCCTCGCGGCCCGAGCGGGACCAGCGGGTGAAGTCCGCCGTCATCGTGCCGGAGTCGACGAAGGAGGCGATCACCACGGTCAACGCAGCGCCGACGCTCAGCACCGTGGCGCCGGCGCCCCCGCCTCCGTAGGAGGTGATCCCGGAGATCCCGCCCTCTTGGGCGGCGAACCAGACCGCGATGCCACCGAGGACGACGAAGAGCGGAACTGCCACCAGACCGATCACGGTCAACGCGCGGATGCCGATGAACGTGACAGCGATGTAAAGAACGCCGGCCAGGGCGATCATCGCGGTTTCGTTCCAACCCAGGGCCGCATTCAGCGTGGCCCCCGTCAGGCCGGTCTGGAAGGCGAACCACCCGATCACCACGGTAGCGAGGAAGCCCGCCGGGATGAGTCGACCGCTACGGCCGAACGTCTCCGCGGCGATGAGCGCGAAGTTCTTACCGGTCTTGCCCGCGATGTAGCTGAGAGCGCCGACATAGGCCAGGAGGACGAGGTTGCCAGCCAGGATGGCCGCCATGCCACGCCAGAATCCGAGGCCGTAGACGATGGTGCCGCCGAAGATGGCGTTGGTGAGGATCATGGGGAATCCGAACCAAACGGCAGATACCGAGCCGAGGGAGCGCCGGTGATCGGCTGGCACGGGTTCGTGCTCGAACTCCGATTCGAGGGCGTGCTCATGCGCCGTTGTTGACGAGGTTGTCATTGCTTCTCCTTCTTGAGGGTCAGATCAGGGCACGGAGGCCCTCAGGTGAGGTGACCGGGGCGTGTGATCGGACGGCGGGCGGTGCCCGGCGTCCCGGTGGTCAATTCGCGTTCGGGCTCGGGACGCTTCGGGCGACGGCCTGGTAGACGTCCTCTCGGCGGTCTCGGAGCGGCTGGTTGAAGGCGTTCCAGTTGCGGGCGGTCCGGGCCATGCCAAGGTCCAGATCGGCGTAGAGGATCTCTTCGTCCTCAGGTGACGCCGGCCCAGCGAGGGGCCACCCGGTGTAGCTGACGATGACGCTCTGACCGTTGAAGAGCTGTCCTCGTTCGGTGCCGACCCGGTCGGCGCAAGCGACGTAGACGGAGTTGCTGTGGGCGTTGGCCTGCGCCAGCACGGTGGCCATGGCCGGTGACCCCTCCGCCTGCCCGGGGATGGGAACCCAGTTGGTCGGGACGCAGATGATGTCGGCGCCCTGGAGTGCGCACGCGCGGTACGCCTCGGGGAACCAGCCGTCATAGCAGATGAACGTGGCGATGCGGCCGATGGGCGTGTGGAAGACCGGAAAGCCGAGGTCGCCCGGCTCGAAGAAGAGGTTCTCCCGATTCCACAGGTGCACCTTGCGGAACGTCCCCAGATACCCCTCAGGCCCGAGGACGACGCTCGAGTTGAACAACCGGTTGCCGGCCCGCTCCGCGATCCCGGCGACGAGGTACACACCCCGGTCGCGGCAGAAGTCGCTCCACCTGGTCACCGTCGGCCCGTTCGGCACTTCCTCGGACGCGTTCCAGGCTTCGCTGCGCGTCTCGAAGACGTACCCGGAGCTGCACAACTCCGGTAGCACCAGCAGCGTGGCACCGGCGTCCGCCGCCTCGGTGCACACCTCCAGCGAACGCTCGACGTTGCGGGCCACGTCGCCGATCACTGGCTGCATCTGGATGCAGGCCACGCGGACCAGCTCTGCGGGCTGTTGATCGGGCATCAGGGCTCCGTACTCGACGCTGAGAACGTTTGCGGGCAAACTACGGAAACGATTGCAAACGGTCAATGTCGGCGCGCGTAGATTTGGCGACGTGGGGAGACGGCCTGCACCGAGCGAGGGTCCGGGCGACCACCAGGGCCGCCGTCCGACGCTGCCCGACATCGCCGAGGAAGCTGGGGTCAGCGTCTCCACGGCCTCCCGTGTCCTGACCCGGGCCCGCACGGGTGCGTCCCGCTCGGCGACGGCCGAGCAGGTGATCGCGATCGCCGAGCGGCGCGGTTACGAGCCGGACGTCTTCGCTGCCAGCTTGCGCACCCGCCGCACGCACATGCTCGGGGTGCTGGTTCCCCGGCTGACCGACGGCGTACTGAGCACCATCTACGAAGGCCTGGACTCCGCCGCCGAAGGGCTCGGTTACCAGACCGTCGTGGCGAACACGTTCGACCGCGGCGAGGAGCAGCGACGCCGCGCCGAGATGTTGCTCGCGCGGCGGGTCGACGGCCTCATTCTCGGCGATGCCCGGACCGACGACGACTACCTCGACGAGTTGGCCTCCCGCCGGGTGCCCTTCGTGCTGGTCAGCCGCAGCCACCCGCCGCACGACTCCGTGACCTGCGACGACCTCGCCGGCGGGCGGCTGGTGGGCGACCACCTCGCCGACCTCGGGCACCGGCGCATCGGGATCATCGCTGGGGAGCCCCACGCCACCACGGGCCGGGACCGTACGCAGGGATGTCTGGAGGTGCTCCACCGCCGTGGAGTGGACGTCAGACCGACCTCGGTGGTGCATTCGGCGTTCGATGCCGACGGGGGCTACGCCGCCACACGTCGGCTCATGGAGAACAGCGAACCTCCGACGGCGATCTTCGCCGTCAACGACATGGCGGCCATCGGGGCGATCGGCGCGCTGCGCGACCTCGGCCATCGCGCCGGCGTCGACGTCGCCGTCGTCGGGTTCAACGACATCTCCATCGCAGCTCATCTGCCTGTCCCGCTGACGAGCGTCCGAAGCCCGATGACCACGATCGGCGCCCAAGCAGCGCGGCTCCTCGTCGATCGCCTCGGGCCGACCAAGCCGGCCTCGCAAGCGCGAGAGCCGGTGCAGCTCCGACTGGCCCCGCAGCTCTTCGTCCGTCAGTCATCCGACCCCTCGGTGCGGGCAGGTGGTGCGTCGACCAGCGCGGTTCGAACCCGAGACCGCACCTGACGAGGCAGCCGGCCCTGCTGCCGGCGAGCCAGCCGGCAGGCGAACGCGTCTGCTGACCACTGAAGAGGTCGCCGCACGCTTCCGCACCGGCCCGGCCCGGCCGGTACTGGCGCCACATCGGTCTCGGGCCGACGGGGGTCAAGGTCGGTCGTCGCGTGCTCTACGCCGAGGCGGAGTGTGACCGGTGGTGGGAGACCAAGGTAGCGGCGTCGCTCATCGGCACCCACTGAGGGAGCCGCCAGCGGACCATCACTACTGCCTGCGGCTGGCACTGTCAGTTGGGTGCGATCGCTACACCCGGCTGCCCTTCGGATCGGTGACCCC
>JAOPWO010000412.1 GCA_025965635.1 Modestobacter sp.
CACGGCGGAGCCGTTCCGGAACCCCAACCCAGCTGCGTCCATCGACACCCCCAGCACGGCGGAGCCGTTCCGGAACCCTAACCCAGCTGCGTCCATCGACACCCCCAGCACGGCGGAGCCGTTCCGGTACCCCAGCCCAGCTGCGTCCATCGACACCCCCAGCACGGCGGAGCCGTTCCGGTACCCCAGCGGAGCTGCGTCCATCAGCCGCGCAGCATCTCGGTGACGAGGAAGGCCAGCTCGAGGGACTGCCCGGTGTTGAGGCGCGGATCGCACGCGGTCTCGTACCGGCTGTTCAGGTCGTCGTCGCTGATCTCCATGGCCCCGCCGAGGCACTCGGTGACGTCCTCACCGGTCAATTCGACGTGGATGCCACCGGGCCAGGTCCCCAGGCCCCGGTGCACGTCGAAGAAGCCGAGCACCTCGTCGACGACCCGGTCGAAGTGCCGGGTCTTGTAGCCGCTGGGCGACTCGTGGGTGTTGCCGTGCATCGGGTCGCACTGCCAGACGACCTGGTGTCCGCTGGCGGTCACCTTCTCCACGATGCCCGGCAGGACGTCGCGGATCTTGCCGTTACCCATCCGGCTGATCAGCGTGAGGCGCCCGGGCAGGCCCTCGGGGTCGAGCCGCTCGACGAGCTCGGTGGCCTGCTCGGGGGTGGTGGTCGGGCCGATCTTGACGCCGATCGGGTTGGCCAGCTTGGAGACGAACTCGATGTGCGCGCCGTCCATCTGGCGGGTTCGCTCACCCACCCAGAGGAAGTGCGCGCTCAGCGCGTACGGACGGCCCTCGTACATGCGCAGCAGGGCCCGCTCGTAGTCGAGGATCAGCGCCTCGTGGCTGCTGTAGAGCTCGACCCCCCGCAGCGCGTCGTCATCGATGCCGCAGGCCTTCATGAACGCCAGCGCACGGTCGATCTCGCGGGCGATCACCTCGTAGCGCACGCCGGCGGGTGAGGTGGCGACGAAGTCCTTGTTCCAGTCGTGCACCGAGCGCAGGTCGGCCAGGCCGCCACGGGCGTAGGCCCGGATCATGTTCATGGCGGCGGCGGAGTTGGCGTAGGCCCGCACCAGTCGGTTGGGGTCGGGGATCCGCTCCTCGAGCACCGGGTTGAGCGAGTTGACCATGTCGCCCCGGTAGGACGGCAGCCCCAGGGCGTCGATGTTCGACGAGCGCGGCTTGGCGTACTGACCGGCCACCCGGCCGACCTTGACCACCGGCACGCTGGCGCCGTAGGTGAGGACGACGGCCATCTGCAGCAGGGTGCGGGTGGTGGCCTGCAGGTGCGGCTCGGTGTTCAGGTCGAAGGTCTCGGCGCAGTCGCCGCCCTGCAGCAGGAACGCCTTGCCCTGCGCCACGTCGGCCAGCTGCTGGCGCAGCGTGTCGACCTCGGCCGGCGCCACGATCGGCGGCACCGTGGTCAGGGTGCCCAGCACGGCGTCCAGCGCCGCCCGGTCGGGCCACTCCGGCTGCTGGGCGGCCGGCAGCGACCGCCACCGGTCCAGGTCCGGGACCACGGCGGCAGGCTCAGGAAGACTCACGGTCTGAGGGTACTGCGGCCCCTCCGCGAGGTCGTCAGTCCGCCGGGGGTGGCCCGGTCACACACCGGAGGTGCGACCGTCAGCCGAAGAAGACCTCCGCCTCCGCGTAGCGCTCCAGCGGCACCAGCTTCAGCTGGGCGATGGCCACGGTGAGCGGGACCCGGACGATGTCGGTCCCGCGCAGCGCCACCATCACCCCGGTGTCCCCGTCGTGCACGGCGTCGACCGCGGCCAGCCCGAAACGGGTCGCCAGCACCCGGTCGAACGGCGTCGGCGTGCCGCCGCGCTGGATGTGGCCGAGCACGACGGCGCGGGACTCCCGCCCGGTGCGCTCCTCGATCACCCGGGCCAGCGCCTCCCCGATGCCGCCCAGCCGCACGTGGCCGAAGGCGTCCGTCTGACCGGTGGTCGTGGTGAGCGGTGCGCCGGACGGGGTGGCGCCCTCGGACACCACGATGATCGGCGAGTACCCGGAGTCGAACCGGTGCTGGCAGTGCTGCACCACCGCGTCGACGTCGAAGGGCCGTTCGGGCACCAGCACCACCGTGGCGCCGCCGGCCATCCCGGAGTGCAGCGCGATCCACCCGGCGTGCCGGCCCATCACCTCGACGACGAGCGTGCGGTGGTGGCTGTCGCCGGTGGTGTGCAGGCGGTCGATGGCCTCGGTGGCCACGCCGACCGCGGTGTCGAACCCGAAGGTGTAGTCGGTGGCGTCGAGGTCGTTGTCGATGGTCTTGGGCACCCCGACGCACCGCAGCCCGGCCTGGCTGAGCTTGTCCGCCACACCGAGGGTGTCCTCACCGCCGACCGGGATCAGTGCGTCGATGCCCAGTCCCCGAAGGTTCTCGAGCACCCGCTCGGGGCCGCGTTCGAGCGCGTAGGGGTTGGTGCGGGAGGTGCCCAGGATGGTGCCGCCCCGGGGCAGCAGGCCGCGGACGGCGGCGAGGTCCAGCGGCACCGTCTCGCCGTCCAGCACGCCGCGCCAGCCGTCGCGGAAGCCGACGACCTCGTCGCCGTGCTCGGCGGTGGCCTTGCGGACCACCGCCCGGATGACCGCGTTGAGACCTGGGCAGTCGCCGCCGCCGGTCAGGATGCCTATGCGCATGTCAGCTCGCGGTGCATGTCGCCTCCGGGAAGCAGGGCCCTGGTACGTGGCTTGGTCGGGCACATGATGGCCCACCGCGGACCGGTTCACGCATGACCTGCGTCGTCGCCGTCACCGGGGTCACCGGCGCGCTCGCCGCGACGTCCGCCGCGGACGACGTGCGGCCGCGACTGGTGGTGCGCGACGCCGCCCTGCCGCCCGCCCTGCCCGGTGCCGAGGTCGCCGAGAACCCGGGTGGGTACGCCGACGGACCGGGCTGGCGGCACGCTGGCCGGCGTCCGCAGGTTGTCCTCGTGCCGGCCGGGGGCGAGCGGGGTCGTCTGCAGACGGACCAGCCTTGCCCCCACGCCTCGCCCGCTCGGCGCGGGATCCTGGAGGGTGGCCGTTCGACGCCCACCGAGGAGCGGCTGACCGCCTCGGGGATGCGCTGGACCGCGCTCCGCACGCCATCACGCGGACGTCGTGCCGCTCTCCGTCACGGTGGCGGCGGGCGAGGCGCTGATCGCCGCCGTGCTGGGCGAGGTGTGCGCCCGACCCGTCCGGTACCGGCCGCGGACCATCGAGGAGGCCCGGGCGACCCGCCGGCCCTCCGGGCGCCCCGACCGGGGGGGTCGAGGGCTGGGTGACCCGGCGAGCGCCGCCGTCCCCACCCTGGCCGGGCACCCGGCCCGGCCGCTGGCGACCGTGCTGCGGAGCATCCCGGGCTGCGGGGTGGACCGCCGACGGGGGCCCGGTCAGCTTCCGGCGGCGGTCATCACGTTCCAGCGCAGCAGGTTGTAGCGCGCATCGACCAGCGCGTCGTGGGTGCCGCTGGGCTTGGCCGGCAGCTCCGGTCGGCCGACGTCGTCCCAGCGCTGGCGCAGCTCCCGGGTGAACCGCGGGATCGGCCGGGGCAGGGCGGGCATCGCCCCCCACAGCTGGGCCAGCGCCACGTGGTCGTAGGCGGCGAACCACGCCCACAGCTCGATCTCCAGGCCCGGGGCGGTGAGGAAGGACAGCAGCTCCTCGCGTATCCGCTGCCGGCTGCGCCACGCCTTGTCCGCCGGTGGCGGCAACTGGTCCAGCACGTTGCGGCGCACCCACGGGATGGCCCGGTCGGGGTCGAACTCGGTGCTGACGGCGTAGAACTCCCGGCCGGTCTCGTCCACCACCCCGATGCTGACGAGGTCGATCGTCGTCCCGTCCTCGATGAACTCGGTGTCGTAGAAGAACCGCCGCACAGCCATTCCGTCACCGTAGGCGCCACCCGGGGGCGACCCCGGGGAGCGGGTGCCCGGTGAGCTCGCCCGGGAGGAGCTGGCCGAGGTGCTGCAGGGCGCCGGGCCCGCCCAGGCATCCAGCTGCCGTGGCGGGCCTCAGGACGGAGCGGCAGCGCCGATCGAGGCCGATCCGGACGTCGCCCGGCTCACGTCCACTCCGGACATGGGAGCGGTGATCGAGGCCGCCGTCCCGGTCCGGAGTGGCAGGTGCTAGCCGGGCGGCTCCTCGACGACGACGACGACGTTGCGGTCGGGATCGCGCAGCATGAACAGCAGCGGAGCGCCGGGCGTGCGCATCGGCGCCGGGTCGAGGTCGATGTCGAGGGCGCTCAACCGCGCGTGCTCACCCAGGACGTCGGGCGTCTCGACCCCGATCGAGCCGCCGCCGGGCTGACCGCCCATCGGCGGGTTGAGCGCCAGCCGCGTCCGCGATCCGGGCGGGGCCACCTCGAGCCAGCGCATCTCCCCGTGCTCGCCGAAGCGCGAGTCGCTGCGCACCTCGAAGCCGAGCTTGTCGGTGTAGAAGGCGAGGGCGGCGTCCTGGTCGGTGACGGCGAACATGACCACGCCGATGTTCGTGAGGGTCGTGCGGGCCTGCTGGACATCACTCATGCCCCCTGGACCGGGCGAGCGGCGGGAACTCATCGGCGGACCGCGGGGCGTGGACCTCCCGAGGTCGGACCGGGTCAGACCGGGGTGACCGGTGCCCGGTCCGGCGTGCCGTGCAGGGCCTCGGCGGTCGCCGCCCGATGCCGGTCGAGCCAGGTCATCACCGGGGTCGCGGTCACCCCGTGCAGGACGACGGAGGCCAGCACCACCAGCTGCGTGACCGCCCACAGCCGCTCCTCGCCGGGGAACTCGGCCTCACCGGTGGCGTAGGCCATGTAGTACAGCGAGCCGATGCCACGGACGCCGAAGAACGAGATCACCGCCCGCTCCCGGCGTCCCGTGCACCCGCCGGCCAGGCCCAGCCATCCGGTCAGCGGACGGACGACGAGCAGGACCAGCGCGGCGAGCAGTCCCTCCGTCCAGCCGATGTCGGCCAGCGACCCCCGCGCCACCGCCCCTCCCAGCAGCACGAGCACCAGCACGGTGAGCAGCCGCTCGAGCTGCTCGACGTAGGCGTGCAGCACCCGGTGCTGACCGTGCGAGCGCTCGCCGGCGCGGATGGTGCACGCACAGGCGAACACCGCGACGAAGCCGTACCCGGCGGCCAGCTCGGCCGCCCCGTAGGCCAGGAACACCGAGGCCAGCGCCACGAAACCGCCGGCCTTGTCGGCCAGCCCGGCCTGCCGGGACCGGGCGGAGAAGAACAGCAGCCGCAGCACCCAGCCGACCGCGATGCCCACGGCCACGCCGGCGGGGATCCGCCAGAGGACGTCGAGCAGCAGCCACGTGCCCAGCCAGTGCGACGGCGCGGCACCCAGCGTCGCCATGGCGATCGCGGCGTAGGTGAACGGGAAGGCCAGCCCGTCGTTGAGGCCGGCCTCCGAGGTCAGTGCGAACCGCGCCTCGTCCTCGCTCTCGGTGTCGTCGCTGGGCTCGGCCACCTGGACCTCCGATGCCAGCACGGGGTCGGTCGGCGCGAGCGTCGCCGCCAGCAGCACGGCCGCGGCCGCGCCCAGACCCAGCAGCCAGCCGCCGAGCAGCGCGGTCAGCCCGATCGCCGCCGGCATGGTGATCGCCAGCAGCCGCCAGGTCGAGGCCCACCGGCGCCGGCCCACCGGCCGGTCCAGGGCGAGCCCGGCCCCCAGCAGCGAGATGATCACGCACCCCTCGGTCAGGTGCACCGCCACCGTCTCGTGCGCGATCGGGTCAGGTGTGGGCAGCCCGTCGACCAGCGCGAAGACCGCCATCCCGATGGCCACCACGATCATCGGCTCGGACACCGGCGCCCGGCGCAGCAGCCGGGGCAGCAGAGCGGCCAGCAGCGCGGCGGCCCCGGCGATGGCGTACGTCAGTCCGGTGGCGTCCACGCGCTCAGCGCCTGCAGCCGAGCGGCCGGAGGACGTCGTCGGTCAGCACGGTCGTGTCTGCCCCCCGGCGGGCCTCCGGACACCTCCACTCGCCGACCGACCTGCGCGACCCGGTTGTAGCGTGCCCGGGTGAGCTCGGCCCGTGGACCCGCACCGGCCCGGCCGGCACCGGGCTCGGTCGTCGAGGTCGGCGTGGCGATCATCGGCTCCGGTTTCGCCGGGCTCGGGATGGCCGTCCCGCTCCGGCGGCGCGGGGAGCGCGACGTCGTCGTCCTCGAGCGGGGGACCGACGTCGGTGGCGCCCGGCGGGACAACACCTACCCCGGCGCGGCCTGCGACGTGCAGTCCCACCTCTGCTCGTTCTCTTCGCACCCGACCCGGACCGGCCGCGCACCTACTCCGCCCAACCGGAGATCCAGGCCCACCTGCGCGACACCGCCGACCGGTTCGGCGTCCGGGCGCACTGCGTGTTCGGCGTCGAGGTGACCGCCGCGCGCGGGGACGACACCGCGACCTGGCCGGACTCCACCTTCCGCTTCGGGGCCCCGACCCGGCGACCGGACCGGGAGAGCTACGTCGGGACGCCGCCCGGGCGCGCGGCATGACGACCTCCCCGCCGGTCCGGCGCAGCGCCGACGACCGGCGCGCCCAGCTGGTGGCGATCGGCCTGGAACTGCTGCCCACCACCCCGGTGCAGGAGCTCACCATCGACGAGGTGGCCCGGCGCGCCGGGATCAGCCGCAGCCTGCTGTTCCACTACTTCGCGACCAAGCGGGAGTACTACACGGCGGTGATCAGCGCGGCCGCAGCGTTGCTGCGCGACCACGTCGTCCCCCGGCCCGGCTCGCCGGCCACCGGCCGGCTGCCCGGGATGCTCGACCGGTTCGTCGCCTGGGTGGAGACCTACCGGGACAGCTACGTGGCGTTCGTCCGCGGGGCGAACGCCGGTGACCCGTGGGTGGCCGAGGTCTACGAGCGCACCCGGGAGGAGCTGGTCGACGTGGCCATCGCCGCCGGGCCGCTGGCCGACGGCCCGCGGCAGCGTCAGCTGGTGCGCGCCTGGTTCGCCTTCACCGAGGACCTCGTCGTCCAGTGGACCCGCGAGCCGACGATGACCCGCGCCGAGCTGCTCGTCGTGGTCACCGACGTGTTCGACCGGCTCCCCGCGGACTGAGCGCGCCGATCAGCCGGCCAGCGAGCTGGGCAGCCGGTCGGCGGCCTCGGCCGGCGGCGGCTGCAACTGGCCCACGACCTCGACCGCCGTGGCGCCGGTGGCGTCCATCGACTTCTTCACCTTGGCGCCGTACAGGTCGACGTACTCCTGACCGGACATCGTCATGATCTCGTACATGATCTCGTCCGTGATCGACCGCTCGACGAACCGGTCACCGGACAGCCCGTCGTAGCGGGAGAAGTCCAGCGGCTCACCGAAACGCACGCACACCTCCATCAGCCGGCCACCCAGGTCACCCACCAGTGGCAGCGACTTCGGCTTGTAGACCATCGCCACCGGGACGACGGGGGCGCCGGTCTCCAGCGCCATCCGGGCCACCCCGGTCTTGCCGCGGAACAGCCGGCCGTCGGGCGAACGGGTGCCCTCCGGGTAGATGCCCAGCAGCTTGCCCTCGGACAGGATCCGCATGCCGGTGCGGATGGCGTCCTCGGCCGCGGTGCCGCTGGTGCGGTCGATCGGCACCTGCCCGCTGCCCGCGAAGAACAGCCGCTGCACCAGGCCCTTCACGCCTGTGCCGGTGAAGTACTCGGCCTTGGCCAGGAACGTGGCCCGCCGGCGCAGCGACAGCGGCATGAACACCCAGTCCGCGGCGGACAGGTGGTTGCTCGCCAGGATCGCGGCACCCTTGGCCGGCACGTGCTCCCGGCCCTGGGCCTGCGGCCGGAACACCAGCTTGACGATCGGCCCGACGGCCACGAACTTGAGGAACCAGTAGAACAACACGCCTCCCTCGGCGACTGTCAGACTAGGGAGGGCACGCCGGCAGGACAATCGCGTGCCCCCACCCGCCCCACTGCACCGCCCCGACCGATCCCCGGAGGACCGATGACGCAGGCCACGCCGGTGATGGCCGGTGCCGAGCCCTTCGCGATGGGCGAGGGACCGGTCGGCGTCCTGCTGTGCCACGGCTTCACCGGCACACCGCAGAGCATGCGCCCCTGGGGTGAGCACCTGGCCGCCGCCGGGTTCGCCGTCAGCTGCCCCCTGCTGCCAGGCCACGGCACCCGCTGGCAGGACTGCAACGCCAGCACCGAGCTCGACTGGTACGCCGCCCTGTCCGCCGCCCTCGACGACCTGAGCGCGCGGTGCTCCGCCGTGGTGGTCGCCGGCCTGTCGATGGGCGGCACGCTGGCGCTCCGGCTGGCCGAGACCCGCCCGGACGACGTCGCGGCACTGGTGCTGGTGAACCCCTCGCTGCTCACCGAGCGGCGCGACGCGAAGCTGCTCCCGCTGATCGCCCGGCTCACCCCGACCTGGGCGCCGATCGCCAGCGACATCAAGAGGGCCGGCACCACCGAGCTGGCCTACGGCCGGTTGCCGACCAGGGCGGCGATCGCGCTGCGCCGGCTCTGGGCCGCGGTGCGCGCCGACCTGGGTCGGGTGCGCGCGCCGCTGCTGGTGTTCCGCAGCACCGTCGACCACGTCGTGGAACCGGCCTCCACCCGGGAGCTGCTCGCCGGCGTCTCGAGCACCGACGTCACCGAGGTGCTGCTGACCGACAGCTTCCACGTCGCGACCCTCGACAACGACGCTCCCCGGCTCTTCGCGGGCTCGGTCGAGTGGATGCGCGACCGGGTGCCGGCCGCGGCCCCGTCGGTGGAGGGGTCGTGACCCGTCCGGGTGGCCGCGGCCGCCGCGACAACGGACTGGACGCGACGCTGTGGTCGCCCCTGCGGGACGTCGACCCGCGGGTCGGTGAGCACCTGCTGGACCTGCTGGCCATCCAGGGCATCGCTGCCTACCTCGAGCCGGCCACCGACGTGGGCCCGTACACCCGCACGGTGTTCCTCCCCAGCCCACCCTCCGACCGGCTCTACGTCGACCGCACCCGCCGCGGGGACGCCCGGGCGCTGCTGTCCCAGCACGCCGAGGCCCTGGTCGAGCCGGCCGCGTCGCCGCCGACGCCCCCCACCGGCGACCACGTCGACACCGACGCGGAGTTCGCCCGGATCGTGGCCGCTTTCGAGGCCGAGCACGGGCCGACCGCCCCGTCGGCCGAGGAGCCGCGCAACGACCCGCCGCCCCCACCGGCCGAGCTCTCGGTGCTGGACGCCCTCGACGCCCAGGACCACTACGAGCCGCCGCCGCCCCCACCGCTGCCGGTCCTGGCCCCGGCCACCGTCTACGCGCTGCTGCTCGTCGCCCTCGGCGTGCTGCTCGTCGTCCGGCCCTCGACGCTGCGCCTGTCGGTCGACGTCGGGCTGGCGCTGGGCGCCGCCGCCATCGTCGGCGGGGTGGTCATGCTGGTGTCGCGGATGCGGGACAGCGCGGACGACGGCGACGACGGCGCCGTCGTCTGAGAGGCCCGCTCGCGGGTCCGCTCCGAGCTCGCGAGCTCGGGGCGAGCCGCTGAACAGGGCCACGGAGCAGGACATCCCCTAGCGTGACGGGGTGAGCACCCTCCCGCACCGCGCCGTGGTGGCCGTGACCGGGCACCTGATGGACACCGGCATCCTGGCCCGGGTGCTCGACGACGTCCTGGAGTACGGCGGGGACTACCGCATCGAGCGGCTGGACCTGGGCCCCCGGCACGAGGACGAGTCCCGGGCGCTGGTGGAGATCAGCGCCGACGAGGCCGACCGGCTGGGACGCATCCTCATGCGGGTCCAGGTGCACGGCGCGAACGCCGTCGACCCGGGGACGGCGACCACCCGCCCCGCACCGGCCGACGGGGTGTTCCCCGACGACTTCTACTCGACCACCAACCTGGAGACACTGGTCCGGCTGGAGGGCGACTGGATCCGGGTCGAGCGCCCGGAGATGGACTGCGGGCTGGTGGTCACCGCGGACGGCGCCGGGGCCGACGGGCGGGTCGTCGTCCGCACCGTCCCGGTGAGCGACGTCCGGGCCGGCGACGCGGTCGTCTGCGGCGCCGCCGGCGTGCGGGTGGAGCTGCCACCGCGCGCGCCGCGCGGCGAGGAGGACGACTTCGGCTTCATGTCCTCGGCGGTGTCCAGCGAGAAGCCGCAGGCGCTGCTCGTCCGGCAGATCGCCGAGCGGATGCGCGAGGTGAAGGCAGCCGGCGGCCGGGTGCTGTGGGTGGGCGGCCCGGCGGTGGTGCACACCGGGGCGGCTCCAGCGATGGTGCGGCTGGTCCGCGCCGGGTTCGTCGACGTCCTGTTCGCCGGCAACGCGCTGGCCACCCACGACATCGAGTCAGCGCTGTTCGGGACCTCGCTGGGGGTCGACCTGGCCAAGGGCTCCGGCGTCCCGCACGGGCACGAGCACCACATCCGGGCGATCAACAGGATCCGGGCGGCCGGGTCGATCGCCGCCGCCGTGACCTCCGGCGTCCTCACCAGCGGGGTGATGCACGCGATGGTGCAGGCCGACAAGCCGTTCGTGCTGGTCGGCTCGGTACGCGACGACGGGCCGCTGCCGGACGTGTACACCGACGTGATCGAGGGTCAGCGGGCGATGCGCGCCGAGCTGCCCGGCGTCGGGTTCGCGATCATGGTGGCCACGATGCTGCACTCGATCGCGACCGGGAACATCCTGCCCGCGTCGGTCCCGCTGGTCTGCGTGGACATCAACCCGGCGACGGTGACCAAGCTGGCCGACCGCGGCAGCGCCCAGGCGATGGGCATCGTCACCGACATCGGCCTGTTCCTCGAACAGCTCGCCCGCGAACTCGCCCCCGGGTAGGCCCCGTCCCGGGCTCGCCCCGGGGCTCCCAGAGGCGAGGAGTCGGGGTCCTCCTACTACGCCTGGCCCTCCGCCACCGCGCGGCGCACCAGGTCCGCGGCGCCGACCAGCCCGGCCTGGGCGCCGAGTTCGGCGGCGGCCACCCGCGGGCCGGGCCGGAACCCGCG
>JAOPWO010000481.1 GCA_025965635.1 Modestobacter sp.
GATCGGCCGGGCACCCGGCGGGTGGTCACCCGCCGCGACCCCACCGGGACCGACGTCGACCTGGACGCCACGCTGGCCGCCCGCGGCGCCGAGCCGCACTGGCGCGCGGAGCACCTGCACACCCGGGGCTGGCGGGCGACCGGCCGGGCGTGCGTGCTGCTGGTGGATGCCTCCGGCTCGGTGGCCGGCGACGAGCTGGCCGTCGCGGTGCTCACCGCGGCGGCGCTGACCCAGCGGATGCGTCCGGGCGACGAGCTGGCCGTGGTGGCCTTCTGGTCCTCCGCGGTGCTGCTGCAACCGCTGTCGGGACTACCGCAGACCGATGTCGTCGTCGACCGGCTGTTCGACCTCCGCGGCGGTGGGACGACCGACCTGGACCTCGCGCTGCGCGCCGCGGCGGGCCAGCTCGTCCGCACCCGGGCCGCGGTGCGCGACGTCGTGCTGCTGTCCGACGGCATGCCCACCGACAGCCCCGACCCGCTGCCGGCCGCCGCCGCGCTGCACCGGCTGGGCGCCCGGCTGCACGTGCTCAACCTGTCCGACGAGGCGGACTCGGTGGGCAATTGCGCGCTGCTGGCCGCGACCGGGGGCGGTCGCTCCGCGGCGCTCCGGCGCCCCTCGCAGGCGCCGGCCGCCGTCCGCACGCTGCTCGGCTGAGGAAGGACCCGGTTCGGTGGCGAGGGCCTCCCCCGCCTCGACGTCGTACCGCTGCGGCGGGTCGGCGGCGGGCGCGGTCACCTGCCCAGCTTCGCCGCTGCGTCGGCCACGCCCGTCGCCTTGGCCTTGAAGCAGGTGTTCAACGAATCCACCATCCCCGTCCACGCCTTCTCCGGATCCTGGGTGTAGGCCGAGAAGTTCGACGTGAACAGGTTGATCGTGTCCCGCAGGGTCTCCACGTCCTTGAGCCCGGAGCTGAACGCCTCGGTGCCGTGCGCCGTGTCGAGCCGGCCGGCGAGCTTCCCCGCGCCGGACTCACCCGTCGCCAGGGCGCCCTGGCCCGTCGCGGACGACGGGGTGAGCACGCCGGCCACCTCCTCGGAGCCGGTCGCCCAGGCCGTCGTGCAGGTCCCCCACGCGTTCAGCGCGTCCGAGGTCGCCGACATCAGGTTCCCCAGATCGCGCAGCCCGTCGACGAACGCTCCCTTCAGGCCGAGTGCGGACAGGCCGTCGGCGATCGCGTTGAACACCGGACCCACGGCCAGGACCGCGGCGATCGGCTCCAGGACGAACAGGTTGATGCCCGTCACGATGCCGGCGACGAACCGCTGGCCGGCGTTGCTGAGACCCGTCGCGGCCTTCTCGACCCAGCCGACGTCGCGCTCGGACCAGGAGGCGTAGACGACCCGGTCGGTGATCATCGTGACCGTTGCCTTCTCGCCGTTCGAGGAGTCCTCGCGGTCCCAGCGGCCGAACGAGATGCCCTCACCGCCGGCGAACGACAGGTTCACGACGGTGTCTGCGGTGTAGAGGCCGTTCGCCGGGTCCTGACCGGCGCAGTTGGGGGCGGTGTCCACGTCCACCCGGGCGCCGGCGTGCAGCCGGTAGCAGCGCGGCTGGACCAGCAGCGTCCACCGGTCGGCGGTCACGCCGTCGGAGTCGACCCGGAACCTCGGGCTCAGGTCGGTCAGGCTGAGCTGACCGGTGCGGTCGTTCTTCCAGCCGACGACCGTCCACGTCCGCTTCGCGTCGTCGGTGAGGTCCAGCTGCGGGGAGGCCTCGACCGGCATGTCGTTGCCCACGCACCGGTCGTTGTAGGACTGCAGCGTGCGCGCCGGGTCGGGGGCGCCCCAGGCCGGGAGCGGGCGCCCGACGGCGTCGACGAGGGAGACCGTGACCAGGTCGGCCACCGGCCGGCAGTACATCAGGTCGACGCTCAACTGCCCGTTGTAGATGATCGTGTCGGCGTGCGAGACGAGCGGGTACGTGTCGCGGGAGGACGACGCGGGGTCGTCCAGGCCGGTGAGGACGTCCTCGACGTTGCGGCTGAGGATCTTCCACTGCGGCAGCACCCCGTTGGCCCGGGCGGCGGCCGGGATGCTCGTGGTCGCCTGCGTCTGCGTGCCGTCGGTCTGCCCCCGGGGGCAGTCCCCGCCGACGACGAAGACCTCGTACCCGGGGAGCCGGGGAGCGGCCAGGCGCAGCTCGCGGCAGGCGGTGTTCACGTAGGCGCCGGTCAGCACCGCGCCGGTGGTGGTCCACCGGACGTCGAACGCGCCGTTGGGCCGGTCGTCGAACGTCAGCGTCTGCGTGCCGTCGGTGCCGGTGATGTCGGCCTTCCAGCGCAGCCCGACGGTCGTCCCGTCCGGCCCGGGCTTCGTCGGGGCCACCGGGTCGAACTCCACGTGCGTCCCGCCGGTGTAGTACCGGACGTTGCGGCTGCCGACCTGCTGGTCGGTGGGCACGGCCGGGCAGTTGCCCGGCGTCAGGTTCATCGCGCCGACGCTCAACCCGGTCAGGTCCAGCGTGACCGGCACGCAGCCGACCCTGGCGAACGTCGCCGCGAAGGAGAGCCCGCTGCTGAGGGGGACGACCCCGGTCGCGATGTGCGCCGCGTACGGGTCGCCGTCGATGCCGCCGCTGCGGCCGGGCACCTCGGAGGTGGCGAGGACCTGCCTGCCGTCGTGCTGGTCCCGCCAGTCGGCCGGCCAGCGGTACAGGTAGTTCTCGCCGACCGCCGGGCGCTGCCCGCGGGCGGTCAGCGCGTTCGCCGGTGTCGCGATCGCGGTGACCGTGGTCCCGACGAGGTAGCCGCGCTCGCCGTAGGTGGTCACGCACGCGCCCGTCGGGTCCTCCATCGGGGCCAGCGCCGCGGGGAACGAGGAACCGGTGACGGCGACCGTGCCGCCGGCGCCGGCGGAGGTGGTGACGCTGCGGCACATCGCCGGTGACCAGCGGAACACGCCGTAGGCGACCGTCGGGGCGCTCGCGGTCAGGTGCCAGAACCCCAGCGCGTCCTCCGTCGCGCCCGGGACGGACTTCAGCTGCCAGTCCGGCCTGGCCAGCGTCACCGGGTACCCGCTGCCGTTCACCGGGTACACCCGCACGTCGGTGCCGACGACGTAGTGGCCGATCCCCTGGGCGAAGTCGGCGCGCTCGGCGTCGCTCATCGCCCCGAACGGCGACGCGCAGTTGCTGGGCGTCTCCAGCTGCACCGAGTTCGCCGGGCGCGCGACCGCATCGGTGCGCCAGGAGGCGTAGCGCGCGTAGTCCGCGCGGGACCTGCCGTGGCCCTCGAGGTCCTCGTACCCGGCGGCGACCTCGACGCACCGGGGCGCCCAGGTGAACGCGGGGGCGAACCGGGTGTTGGCGGTCAGCGGCGCCGTGCCGACCCGCCCGCGGCCGTCCCCGGTGCCCAGCAGGTACCCGGTGCTCCCGGCCGGGGTGGCGGTCATCCCGGTGAACTGCCACCCGTGGCCGGTCCGGGCCAGGTCGGCGGTGACGGTCAGGACGGAGCCCTCGGTGTAGCCGGGCAGCGTGCCGGCCCGGTCGCCGCCGGGGCTGGCGGTGGAGCAGACCCGTCCGCTCTCCACGGCCACCGCGGGGACACCGGAGTCGAAGGTGACGGCGTAGGACCGGTCGCTGGTCGCGGTGTAGCAGCGGGGGATGCCCCGCAGCCACGCGCCGGTCTCCGACCCGGCGGAGTACCGGGAGGCCGGCGTGAACGTCGTCGTCACCGTCTCGCCCAGCGGGTCGACCGGCGGGGCGTCCGGCCAGGGCACGGTGAACGTGCAGCGCGCGGTCCGCGCCCTCGAGACGGCCGACAGGCACAGCTCGCCGTAGCTGGCGGTGCGCAGCCGGATCATCCCGCTGGCCCTGCCGTCGTCGTCGAACGCGTCGGTGACGGCGAAGGTCGCGGTGACCTCCTCGCCGGCGACCCACTGGTGGGGGGCGGAGGAGAAGCGGGTCCCGATGGCCGTCGTCGCGGGCTGGAGGACGAACCGGGCACCGGGCACCCGGGGCACGTCGTCGTAGACGGCGCTGCCGGAGAACCGGTAGGCGAGGGTGTACGTGCCCGGGGTCAGGCTGCCGGTGGGCACCTCGCACCGGGTCTCCGGCAGCGTGGTCCGGCACCCCGGGGTGCTCGAACCGGAGGAGTCGACGAGGGTGGTCGTGAGCTCCCCGTCGGCCGGGACGCCGACCGAGCCGGTGATCGGGACGTCGGGCGTCGTGAGGCGCTTGCCGAGGACGACCGGGGCCAGGGTGCCGGCCGGCGGGCGCAACGTCAGCGTTCCGGGAGCCACGGTCAGGCCCACGGTGCCGGTGCTCGTGCCGATGTCGCCGCCGTCGCCGTCGGTGCGGGCGACGAGGGTGAGGCCGCCCTTGCGGGAGGGCACCACGGAGAGCAGGGCGCTCAGCGTCCCGGCCGCGTCGGGGACCAGGGGTGCTGCGCCGGCGACCTCCCGACCGCCGTCGTACAGCCGCACCGTCAGCGCGCCGGGGGTGATCCCCGCCGGCAGCGTGCCGAGGGTGACGCGGACGCCGACGTGCCGCCCGACGGCGGCGGGGCCGGCGGCGGTCACGGTCAGCGGGGCGGTCACGCCGCGGACGGTCATCGGGAGCGGCACCGAGGTGGTCTGCTTGCCGCCGCCGTAGGTGTAGGTGGCCGTCAGCGTCCGGGCGCCGCCGTGCACGGGGGTGATGGTCAGGATCGCGGTGCCGTTCGACAGCCAGCTGCCGGTGCCCAGCAGGGCACCGGTGTCGTCGCGGACCGACAGCGGAGCGCCGGTGTCCAGCGGCGCGGACGGGTCGCTGACGGTGGCGACGGCCTGCAGCTGCTCGGCCTGGCCGATCCGGTGCTCGAACGCGCCCACGGTGAGGGTGACCGTCGGCGGGGCGTACGGGATGACGACGGCGTCCACCGTGACCTGCGAGGTGTTCCAGGTGGCCGTCGCCGGGGTGAAGCGGGCGGTGAGGGTGACCGGGCCGGTCAGGCCGGCCGGGATCCACCCGGAGACTTCGGCGCTGCCGTCGCTCAGGGTGCCGCTGGTGAACACGTTCCCGTCGAGCGCCACCGAGACCTCGCCGACCGGGGTGCCCGAGCCGGCCGCGGTGACGCGCACGGTCATGTCGACCGCCTGCCCGGGCCGCACGTCGAGGGTGCGCACGACGAGCGCGGTGGTGGTGGCCCGGCCGGGAGCGGTGACGTCCGGCGCCATGTCCCCGCGGGCGCGGTACACGTCGTCCCCGGAGTACGTGACCGTCACCGCGGTGCTGTCGCAGTAGCAGGTGCCGGGCGTGGCCCACAGCGCGACGGTGGCCGCCCCGTCGGTCACCGGCCCGGACCCGACCCAGGCGCCGTTGCCGTCGAACAGGGTGACGCTGCCGGTCGGTGCGGCCAGTCCCGGCGTGGTCGGGTACCGCACGTGCAGCTGCAGCGGGGAGGTGGTGAAGTCGGTGCCGGTGCTCTCCCAGCGGAGCTCCGGGGCCGGCCCGCTGGTCGGGTCGGCGGTCACGGTGGCCGCGCCGACGGCCTGCGCGTACCGGCCGCCGTCGAAGGTGACCGTTGCGGTCAGCCGGGTGCTGGCCGCGGTCGGGGTGTAGGCGAAGGTGGTGTCGGCCGAGGTCAGCAGTCGCTGCTGGGCCACCTGCCGGCCGTCGTCGAGGGTGACGGTGAGGGTTGCCGGCAGCGAGCCGTCGGTGTGCACGCGCACGGTCACCGGCTCCCCGACCCGGGCGCCGTGGTCGGGTGCCAGGGTCACCCCGGAGGCGCCGGGCACGACCGTGACCGGGACCTCGGCGGAGGTGGCGGCCGCCATGGTGGCGGTGCTGGCGATCTCGGCGTGCACGGTGCGGGTGCCCACGTCGAACGTGCCGGCCGGCAGGGAGAAGGAGCCGCTGGTCGGCAGCACCACCTGCTGCTGGGCGAGCACGGTGCCGCCGTCCTTGAGCAGCACCGTCGCCGCGCCCGGCTCACCGTCCGCGGTGAACGTCAGGTACGGCTGCTGCGGGTAGGCCGCCGGGTGCGCGGCGTCGTGGCCGAGGGCGATGCTGCTGCGCGCCGGGGTGACGGTGACGCTGAACGCGGCGCTGCGGGAACCGGTCCACCCGGTCCTCGGCTCGTAGTCCACGTACCCGGTGTGGGTGCCGATCCCGAGCCCGGCGGTGAGCGTCGCCGTCCCGCCGTCCAGGGCCTCGACGTCGGACCCGACGCCGTCGACGACCAGGTGCGCGGCGCCGGCGGGAGCCGCGCCCCGGGCGTCGGCGACCCGGACGCCGATCCGGGTCTGCTGGCCGTACGCGACCTCGGGGGTCTCGACGGTCGCGGTGGTGCGGGTGGGCACGTCGGCGTCGAACACGTCCGGCTGGTCGGCGAGGGAGAAGCCGTACCAGTCGTCGCCGCTGTAGATGACGGTGACGGCGGGGGCGGTGAGCGAGTCGACGTGCAGGGTCGCGACCCCGTCGGTCACCGGCGCGTCGGCGGCCTCCCCGCCGTTGAAGCGGAACGTCGCGGTGCCGGTCGGCTCGGGGGCGCCCGCGTCGCGGCCGGATCCGTTCTCCAGGTCGTCGCTGATCGTGGCGACGAGCGTGGCCGGGTCGTTCACCGTGACCGGCGCGGAGGTGGCGACCGCGACCCGGGCGGCGACGACGACGCCGAGGTGTGCCGGGGCGGAGTCCTGGGGCGTGCCGCCACCGGGCGGGGTGAACCGCAGCGCCACGGTGTGCGGGCCCTGCGCGAGGGCGGGCACCGTCAGCTGGTAGGAGCTGACGTCGGTGTCGATCTGCACCGGGTCGCCGAGCGGGGTGGCGCCCTCGACCATCTGCAGGCTGCC
>JAOPWO010000078.1 GCA_025965635.1 Modestobacter sp.
CGTCGCCGTCTCGCTGAACTTCCTCGTCGTCGCGGCGGTGACCGCGCTGCTGCTGCGCTGGGCGCCCGGCACCGCTCACCCCGCGGGGTGGCGCTGGTTCGCCGCCTCCGTCGGGATCGGGGCGACCGGGGCCGCCCTCGCCGCGACCGTGCTGCCCTGGGGGCAGACCGCCCTGGGCAGCGTCCCGGGCCAGTTGCTCGTCGTCGTGGCGGTGCTGCACCTGCTCGACCGGGACTCCCTGCGCGGCGCCCGGGCGCAGATGGCCTCGCTGCTGGTGCTGTTCGTCGTCGCCGCCGTGCTGACGGCGCACACGACCTACCGCCTCACGGTCGCCGGGAGCGGGCTGCTGTCGGTCCCGGAGACCGTCGCGCTCTTCGCGCTGCTGTGCAGCATCGCGATCGGCATCGGCTGCGTGCTGGTGATGCTGTCGGTCAGCCGCCCGCACCAGCAGCCGGTCGCCGCGGTCCTCCTCGCCGCCCAGGTCTCCACCGCCGTGTCCGGTGCCTTCTCCTCCATCACCACCGGGCCTGGCGTCCTCCAGGCCCTGGCCTGCGGGCTGAGCGTGTTCGGGATGGGCCTGGTCTCGGTCGCCTGCCGGCTGGACCGCCCCGCCCCCACCACCGCCTCGGCCGTCCGCGGCGGCTCCACCCTCGGAGCGCTGCTCCCCCACACCACGGCCATGCTGGGCGGCTCGTTGCTGCTGCTGAGCATGTACTCCACCGGCGAGATCACCTACTCCGGCACCGTCCTGGGCGTGCTCGGGCTGGGCGCGCTGCTGGCCCACCAGACGGTGTCCTGGCGCACCGAGCAGCGGCTGACCGCCGAGCTGCAGCGCAGCGAGGCCTACTTCCGCACGCTCGTGCGCGGCAGCATCGACCCCGTGGTCATCCTCGACGAGGACCTGAGCGTGCGCTGGGCCTCCCCCGCGATCACCGGGCTGCTCGGGCTGGACCCCGGGCGCATGATGGGGCTCACCGTCGCCGACGTCCTGCACCCCGACGACATCGCCGGCCTGCTCGCCGGCCTGGACGCGGTCGCCGTGCCCAGCGACCCGGAGACCAAGATCCGCACCGCCCGGGTGCGGCACGTCGACGGCCGCTGGCGGCTGATCCAGGCGCAGGTCCGTGACCTGCGCAACGATCCCGACATCGGTGCCCTGGTCCTCTACTGCCGTGACGTCACCGCGACGACGCCCTCACCGGTGGCCGACATCGACCCCGGCGCCTTCGGCACCGTCGACCCGGCCACCGGCCTGCCCAACCGCTCGGCGCTGACCCTGCGGGTGTCCGCTGCGCTGCGCGCTCCGGACACCCGGTCGACCTCGCTGGTCCTGCTCGGTGTCGACGGGCTGCCCCACACCGATGCCTCCGTGGTGCTGCGCGAGCTCACCACCCGGATCTCCCGGGTGCTGCGTGGCGACGACTGGCTGGCCCGCGTCGCGGTCAGCGAGTTCGCCGTCCTGGTCAACGGCACCGTGGCCGACGCCGAGGTCGTCGCCGCCCGCCTGGTCGGAGCGGTCGGACCGGTTGCCTCCGGTGCCGGCACGGTGCGCCTGACCGCCGCCGCGGGCGTCACCCCGCTCTACCGCGACGTCGACGCCCGCGACGCGCTGGGCCATGCCGACCTCGCCCTGCGCAGCGCCCGCGTGGCCGGCCCGGGACGGGTGCGGCGGCACGACGACGCGCTGCGGATCACCCAGGACCGGCGGGACGCGCTGCGCGCCGACCTGGCCTACGCCATGGACGGCGACCAGCTGCACCTGGTCTACCAGCCGGTGGTCGACCTGGCCCTGCACCGGACGGTGTCCGTGGAGGCCCTGCTGCGCTGGCATCACCCGGTGTACGGCGACGTCTCCCCCGGGGAGTTCATCCCGCTGGCCGAGGAGTCCACGCTGATCACCGAGCTGGGCCGCTGGGTGCTGGGCCAGGCCACCGCCACGGTCGCCGACCTCCCCTACCCCGACCTGGGCGTGGCGGTCAACGTCTCCGCCCGGCACATCCGCGGGGGCGAGCTGGTCGGTGACGTCCTGACCGCCCTCGACCACAGCGGGCTGCCGGCGTCCCGGCTGGTCCTGGAGATCACCGAGTCCGTCCTGCTCGACGACAGCCACGTCACCGCCGACCTGGAGGCGCTGCGCCGGCTCGGCGTCCGGATCGCCGTCGACGACTTCGGCACCGGCTGGTCGTCGCTGGCCTACCTGGTCGGCCTGCCCATCGACGTGCTGAAGATGGACCGCCAGTTCCTCGCCCACGTCGAGACCGACCCGCAGCGCCGCGCGCTGTGCAGCTCGGTGCTGCACCTGGGCAACAGCCTGGGGTTGACGGTGGTCGTGGAGGGCGTCGAGACCGCCGCCGAGCTGCAGCTCCTGCGCGACATGGGGCACCGGTTCATCCAGGGCTTCCTGCTCGCCCGGCCGGTGAAGGCCGCCGTCCTCGCCCGCGGTCTGCCGGTCGACACCGCCGCGACCACGGCCGACGTACCGCCGCCCCCCGCCGGGGCCCGCTTCCCCCGGAACCGGACATGACGCCGCCGGCCCGGGGCGGCCTGCACGAGCACCTGCTGGTCGGCCTGTCGGCGCTCGCCGCCATCGCCGTCACCCTGCCGTTGAGCCCGGGTGACAGCACGCCGCAGTGGGACAACCTGGTGCTCGCCACCGTCGCGGCGTGGGCCACCTGGCGCGTCGGCCGGCGGGTCACGACGATGACGCCGGCCGCCCGCAGCCCCTGGTGGGCGCTGCTCGCCAGCGGGGTGCTGTTCACCGCGGCCAGCCTGTTGACCGGGCTGGGGGTGGGCGGGGTCTTCGGCCGGTCCAGCATCGGCGACGGGCTGCTGATCCTGGCCGTGCTCGGTCCGATCGTCACGGCCGCCCAGCTCGCCGGCCGGCGGCAGGCCACCCGCTGGCCGGTGCTCGCCCTCGACGGTGTCCTCGTCATCATCGCGCTGGTCGTCGTGGCCGGCGTGCTGCTGGTCGCCCCGGCCCTGCTCCCCGGGGCGGTCGACCGCGACCTGCTCCCGCTCGTCATCGGCTACGCCGGCTACCCCGCCGTCGCCCTCGGCCTGGTCGGCGCGCTGTGCACCGTGACCAGCCAGGCGGTCCGCCGGGCGGCGACCGCGGTGATCGGGATGACCGCGTTCCAGGCCCTGGCCGCCGCCATGCTCGCCGTGCTGGTCTTCCAGCCGGGCGTGGTCTGGGTCCTGATCGCCGACGTCGCCAGCGTGCTGGCCCTGCTCACCGCCGTGCTGGCCGTCCAGCTCGCCCCGGTCGACGTACCCGACCCGTCCTCCCCGGCCGGCCGGCACTCGATCACCGTCGCCGGCCTGGTCGTCACCGGCGGCGCGCTGGTCGGCGTCCCGGTCACCCTGGTCGCCGCCCTGGTCCTGGACCTGCCCATCCCCGACGGGGCGGTCGCCGGCACCGCGGCCCTGCTCGCGCTGCTGCTGCTCCGCATGCTGGTGCGCATCCGGGACAGCGGCCGGCTGTCGGAGGACCTGGTCCGCAGCGAGGCCGACTTCCGTGGCCTGGTGGAGGCGAGCTCCGACGGCGTCGCGATCCTGGACGGCGACTTCCGCCTGGTGTTCACCTCCCGGGCCGCCCGCGCGCTGCTGGGCCTCAGCCCCGACGTCGACCTCCACCCGGTCCTGCTGGACCTGCTGCCCGAGGAGGCCCGGCCGCGCGCCCGCGCCGAGCTGACCGCCGTGGACGAGGCCGTGGCGGTGCACCTGCGGGTGGAGCCGGCCGACGGCGACCCCCGCGACCTCGAGGTCACCCACCACGAGCGCCCGGGCAGTGGCCGGCGCGTGCTGCACCTGCGCGACGTCACCACCCGGCGCCGGCGGGAACGCGAGCTCGAGCGGATGGCCTTCACCGACCACCTCACCCGGCTGCCGAACCGGGCGATGCTCTTCCGGGAGATGGCCACCCCGTCGACCGACGAGCGATGCCTGCTGGTGCTGGACCTGGACGGCTTCAAGGAGGTCAACGACACCGCCGGGCACGAGGCCGGGGACACGGTGCTCGTGGAGGTCGCCCGCCGGCTGGAGGGCATCGTCCGCGCCGACGACCTGGTCGCCCGGCTCGGCGGCGACGAGTTCGCCGTGCTCATCGCCGGCGACCGCAGCGCCGGCGTGGAGACCGCCCAGCGCATCATCGACGTGCTGGCGCACCCGCACCGGCTCAGCACGGGCACCTTCCCGGTCGGCACCAGCGTCGGGCTCGCCCAGCTGATGCCCCGGGGCGGCCAGCTGGCGTTCCGCGAGGCCGACGACGCGCTGCGCTCGGCCAAGCAGGCCGGCAAGGGTTGCCTGCGGGTGTGGAGCACCGGCCCGGACGGCGACCCGCCCGTCAGCGGCGACCTGGCTGCCGCGCTGCTCGACGGCCAGGTGCAGCTGCGCTACAACATCGCCAGCAACGCCGCGAACACCGCCGCCGCCCTGCACGCCCTGCCGGTCTGGCAGCACCCGACCGCCGGGCTGCTGTCCTCGGCCGACCTGTGGGCCGCCGCCGGTCGGCAGGGTCACGCCGCCGCCCTGCAGCACTGGCTGCTGCAGCGCGCCTGCGCCGACGCCGCCGGCCTCACCGAGCCGCTCAACGTGGCCGTCGACCTGCCCGCCGGGCACACCGTCGCCGACGAGCTGACCAGCGACGTGCTCGGCGCCCTGACCGCGGCGGACATGCCACCGACCCGGCTGGTGCTGGCCCTGACCGAGGAGGCCCTGCTGACCGCCCCGGCCTCCCTGCCCTCGGCGCTGCGCGAGGTCCGCGCCGCCGGCACCCGGATCTGCCTGGACGACTTCGGCATGGGACAGACGCTGTTCGCCCACCTCAGCCGGGTGCCGCTGGACAGCATCCGGATCGACGTCGACGCGCTCGGCGCCCGCGGTGACGCCGCCCGCGCGGTGCAGATCGTCTCCGCCATCGTCGCGACCGCCGACACCCTCGGCCTGGCGACGGTCGCGCACGGGGTGGACCCGGGCCCGACCATGGACGCCGTCCTGGCGGCCGGGGCGACGCTCGTGCGCAGCAGCGCGCATCCGCACCGGGTCGGCATCGAGGACGTCCCGGCTGCGGTGGCCGCGCTGCTCCGGCAGCCGGCCGCCACCTGAGAGGGTCCCGCTGGACCGGCCGGGGGATCGATGCCGGGCCGGTGCGCGCTGCCGAGGACGCGTCCACCGGAGGAGGGGCCAGATCCCCACCGGGGGTGCGGCCTGACCGTCCTGGGCCACTCCACCGTCCGGGTCGGGCGGGCCGGCCGCACCGTGCTCACCGACCCGCTGCTCACCGACCTCCGGCACCCCGAGCCCGACACCGACCGGACCGCCCGGCACGCCCCGCTCACCCCCTGGCCACTGCCCGCCTGAGCCGGTGACCGCTCCCCGGGGACGACGGGTGATCAGACGTGAAGTCTGCGTGAACGTCGGCGAGCAGGGGTGCGCGCGGGCCCCCGCATGGCCGACAGTGGGCGCATGCGACCCGACGCCCGCGCCTGGTTCGAGCACCGCACCACGTCGGCCACCTCCCTGGCCGCGATCGACGTCGATGCCCTGCTGCTGGCCAAACGCCGGGGCGGGCACCGGGTCAGCGTCGTCCTGCCGGCCCGGGACGAGGCGGCGACCGTCGGCGGGCTGGTCGCCGACCTGGCCGCCCGCTGGGTCACCGAGGTGCCTCTCGTCGACGAACTGCTCGTCGTCGACTCGGACTCCACCGACGACACCGCGGCCGTCGCCCGGGCGGCCGGCGCCGAGGTCGTCGCGGCCGCCGACGTGCTGCCGTGCCACGGCAGCCGGCCCGGCAAGGGCGAGGCGCTGTGGAAGTCGCTGGCCGCCACCACCGGCGACCTCGTCGTCTTCCTGGACTCCGACCTGCTCGGCGACGTCAGCCACTACGTCCCCGGGCTGCTCACCCCGCTCCTGACCGACCCGCGGGTCGACTACGTCAAGGGCTGCTACACCCGCCCGCTGGACCTCGACGGCGAGCGCCGCCCGGCCGGCGGCGGCCGGGTCACCGAGCTGACCGCCCGCCCGCTGCTCAACGCGCTGTGGCCGGAGCTGGCCGGCTTCGTCCAGCCGCTGGGCGGGGAGTACGCCGGCCGCCGTTCGGTGCTGGAACAGGTCCCGTTCGTCTCCGGCTACGGCGTCGAGGTCGGGCTGCTGGTCGACCTGCTGCACGAGTGCGGGCTCGGCGGGCTCGCCCAGGTCGACCTCGGCACCCGGCGGCACTCGCACCAGAGCGACGAGGCGCTGGGCCGGATGGCCGGGGAGATCGTGTCGGCCGTCCTCGCCCGCGCCACCCGTGGACGGCCGGACCGGCGCCTGGAGCCCGGCGGGCTGCTCACCCAGTTCACCCACGACGGCACCGGGTTCGTGCCGTCCAGCAGCGCGGTGGCCGTCGACCAGCGCCCGCCGCTGTGCGCGGTGGCCGAGTACACCTCGCAGCGGGCCGGCGTCGTCGGTTGAGCGGAGTGCCGGAGCGCGGGTTCCCTGCGCTCCGGCACTCCGCTACGCCAGGGGGGTGTCGTCGAGGGCGGCGGTGAGGTCGGCCGGGGTGTCGTACAGCGCGACCGCCCCGGCGTCGCGGAGCTCGTCGTCCCCGAAGCCACCGGAGCGGACGACGATGGCCGGCATCCCCGCTTTCTTCGCCGCCTCCACGTCCCACACCGAGTCCCCGATCAGCACGCTGCCGGCGTCGGCCGGGGCGCCCAGCTTCTGCAGCGCCACCTGCAGCAGGTCCGGCGCCGGCTTGGAGGCCTCGACGTCGCCGCTGGAGGTCCAGGCGTCGGCGAGGTCGCGGGCGCCGAGCAGCTCGAGGGAGGCGTCGACGTGCTGGGGCTTGCCCGAGCTGGCCAGCACCAGCCGGTGGCCGCGCTGCTTGATCGCCACCAGCAGGTCGCGGGCGCCGGGCAGCGGGGCGACCTCGTGGACCAGCCGGTCGAACTCCTCGACCCACAGCTCCCGGGCCTTCTCCCCGACCCGCTCCTCCAGCTGGTCGCCGCCGAGCGCGGCCACCAGCTGGTCACCACCCATCCCGATCAGCCGGTGGATCCGCCAGACCGGGTAGACCTCACCCAGCGAGCGCAGCGCCCGGTACCAGGCCAGCGCGTGCTGGTAGTTCGAGTCGACGAGGGTGCCGTCGACGTCCAGGACCGCGATCGTCGGTTCACTCACGGGCCCTGCCTGCCCAGCCGGGGCCCGGGTCAACCGGGCCCCGGCGGCGGGTGGGTCAGTGCCGGTGCTCGAGGACGCCGCGGATGACGGTGCCGTCGCGCTGGTCCTGGTAGCCCTCGTTGATCTCGTCGATGCCGTACCGCCGGGTGATCAGCTCCTCCACCTTGAGCTTGCCCTCCTCGTAGAGGCGCAGCAGCCGCGGGATGTCCCGGTAGGCGTTGCACATGCCGTAGAGCGCGCCCTGCACCCGCTGCTCGAACACGGTGGCGATGTTCCCGGGCAGCACCACGGTGTTCTCCGGGGCGTGGTCGCTCAGTCCGGTGAGCACCAGCGTGCCGCCCTTGCCCAGGCACCCGTAGGCACCGGCCACGATCTCCGGGCTCGTGGTCCCGGTGGTGAGGACGACGACGTCGGCGCCGGTGCCGCGGGACAGCTCGCGGGCCAGGCCGGCGGCCTCCTCCGAGGTGGCGACGGCGTGGGTGGCGCCGAGGGTCTGGGCGAACTCGCGGCGGAAGGCCACCGGGTCGACGGCGATCACGTGCTGCGCGCCGACGCTGGCCGCGCCCTGCACGGCGTTGCAGCCCACCCCGCCGGTGCCGACCACCACGACGACGTCGCCCGGGCGCACCGGGCCGGCGTTGACCGCGGAGCCCCAGCCGGTGGGCACGCTGCAGGCCATCAGCGCGGCCACGTCGAGGGGGTAGTGGTCGTCGATCTTCACGCAGGAGTACTGGGAGAGCAGCGAGGTCTCGGCGAAGGCCCCGACGATGCAGAAGCCGCCGAGCGGCTCGCCGTCCAGGGTGAACGGGTACGACCCGCCGGGCAGCATGCCGGTGGTGATGGTCGCGCCCAGGTCGCACAGGTTGGAGCGGCCCGAGGCGCACCAGCGGCAGTGCCCGCAGGCGGGCAGGAACGCGGTGACGACGTGGTCGCCCGGCTGCACGTTGGTGACCCCGTCGCCCACCGCGCGGACGACGCCGGCGCCCTCGTGGCCGCCGACGATCGGGTACCGCGCGCTCTCGTGCCGCAGGTGCTCGTCGGAGTGGCACAGCCCCGCGTAGGCCATGTCGACCAGCACCTCACCGGGCCCCGGCTCCCGGACCTCGAGCTCGACGACCTCCCAGTCGCCGGGCCCCCGCAGCACCGCGCCTCGTGTCTTCATCCGTCCGCCTCTCCACCGTCGCCCGGCCTGCCGCCGGTGGCCACCCGCCCGACGCCGTGGCAGCGCCCGCGCAGCGAGTGACGCAGGGCACGCTATGCGCCGCTCCCCAGCCTCCGGCGGCGGGGTGGCACCCGGTGCCACGATCCGGACACGCGGTGCCCTGACCGGCGCCGTCGGCACCCGTACGGCACCATCGGATCCCGTGAACTCCGCCGGACGACCCGACGCCGCGGGGCACGACCCCGTCGGCCTGCCCCCCGGGGCCGTCGCGGCCGTGCTCGACACCGCCGTCGCCGAGGACCCCGACACGGCGGTGTGTCCCGGCTGCGGCGCGGTGCTCGCCGTCGTGCCCCCCCTGACCACCGACCACCCCGGCGCCTCGCCCAGCTGCGCCGGGCTGTTCGACGTCACCGTGCGCGGCCTGCGCGACGAGGCCCGCGCCGACCTGCGGACGGCGGCGGTGCTCCAGCTGGCGCGTGACGCCTACGACGCCCAGCACCAGGTCGCCGGGCAGCCGGCCGCCGCCGCCGCCGCGCTCTGCCTGTGGGTGACCCGGGGCCTGGACCCGGTCCGGGAGCGGGAGGTGGGGGCCCGGCTGGCCGACACGGCGCCGACGGCGCTGACCCCGCCGGACCGGTGGACGACGACGGTCGCCGACGTGGCCGCCGACCTCGACGTCGTCGACCTGCCCTCCCTGGTGCGCTCGTGGGCCGAGGCGGTGTGGCGGGACTGGCACGGCTCACACCCGGAGCTGTGCGCGGCCGCCGACCGGGCCCAGCGGCTGCCGGGCTGAGCCGGCCGCTCAGACCCCGCCGGAGACGACCTCGGCGTCGGTGATCGGCAGCAGCACGTCGGCCACCAGCTGCTCGACACCCGCGGCGTCCAGGGGCGCGTGCTCGAAGGCCGTGTAGCGCTGCCACCACAGCGCCTCGAGCACCGAGCCCAGCAGCGACACCCGGTCCGCGGAGAGGTCACGACCCCGGGCCGACTCGCGCCGGGCGATCTCGCACACCACCTGGGCGAGCGGGCGGACCAGGGCCTCCTCGAGGCCGGCCCGCAGCTGCTCGTCGTGGCGCGCGGCGCCCACGAGGCTGGCGGCGGCCCGCTCCGCGCGGTCCAGCGGGCGCGTCCAGGGTTCGAGCAGGGCGGCCAGGTCGGCGTGCAGCGAGCCGGCGTCCGCCGGCAGCCGCACCAACGTCGACTGCGTCAGCGCGTGCCGGGCGAGCGCTGCCATGGTCGGCCAGCGCCGGTAGATGCCGGCCTTGCCGGCCTTGGCGCGGGCCGCGATGCGGTCGCTGTTCAACCTGCCCCAACCCTCGTCGGCCAGGATGTCCACCGCCACCGACACCAGTTGGTCGGAGAGCTCGGTGGACAGCGGCCGACCCGGAGGGCGGTTCACAGCAGTACGCGCGGACGTGCCGTTCGGGGTCACCGTGCAATCGTGCCCAAGAGGACACGTCAACCACAACTGGATCGGCTACGCGTCCGCATCGCGGCGGTGTGTCCCGCGTCTCATGTCGCCGTCCCGGTGCGGGTCAGCCGCTCGCAGCGGTCTCCACGTGGGCCTGCAGGCTGGCGCCGTCGTCGCCCACCCAGCCCTTGCTGCGGGCGTGGTCGACCATGCCGTCGAACTGCTGCCCCCAGTCGCCGCTGCTGGCCAGCGGCTCGGCCGCGGCCCGCAGCGCGGCGACGTCGAGGAACGCCGTGTCGGCGTCGGCCAGCCGGCCCAGGCCCGCTGTCCGGAGCGCCTCGTCGGCCTCCTCGGTCGTCAGCGCGCCCACGGCCAGGTGCAGGTGCTTCAGGTCGTCGACACTCGACACCCGGACCTCCGGTGCCGGTCCGGCACCACCAACCACCTCGACGATCATCTGCATCCTCCTCGTTCCGGCGACCCTGCCGGCCAGAGCCTGCCAGCACCCGCGCACCCCCGCCGGGCTTTCTGCACCGGAAGCCCGGGGGTGAGCCCCCTGCCGGGGTCCGTCACACGTGCCAGGGGAAGCGGGAGAAGTCGGCGTCCCGCTTCTCCAGGAAGGAGTCGCGGCCCTCCACGGCCTCCTCGGCCATGTAGGCCAGCCGGGTCGTCTCGCCGGCGAACAGCTGCTGGCCGACCAGGCCGTCGTCGATCATGTTGAACGAGTACTTGAGCATCCGCTGCGCGGTCGGGCTCTTGGCGACGATCCGCCGGCCCCAGTCCAGCGCGGTGGCCTCCAGCTCAGCGTGCGGCACGACCCGGTTGACCATGCCCATCGCGTGCGCGTCGGCGGCGGAGTACTCCTCGCCGAGGAAGAAGATCTCCCGGGCGAACTTCTGGCCGACCTGGCGGGCCAGGTACGCCGACCCGAAACCGCCGTCGAAGCTGCCCACGTCGGCGTCGGTCTGCTTGAACCGGGCGTGCTCGGCGCTGGCCAGGGTGAGGTCGGACACCACGTGCAGGCTGTGCCCGCCGCCGGCGGCCCACCCGGGGACGACGGCGATCACCACCTTGGGCATGAACCGGATCAGCCGCTGCACCTCCAGGATGTGCAGCCGCCCGCTCACCCCCGCGCCGGCCTCGTAGCCGTACTTCCCGCGCACCCGCTGGTCGCCGCCGGAGCAGAACGCCCAGCCGCCGTCCTTCTCGCTGGGGCCGTTGCCGGTGAGCAGCACGCAGCCCACGTCGGTGGACAACCGGGCGTGCTCGAACACGGCCAGCAGCTGGTCGACCGTCTGCGGGCGGAACGCGTTGCGCACCCCGGGCCGGTCCAGGGCGATCCGCACGACCCCGGCGTCCACCGCCCGGTGGTAGGTCAGGTCGGTGAGCGCCTCGAACCCGGCGACGGGCGCCCAGGCCGCTGCGTCGAAGATCTCCGAGACGTCCGCGCGCGCACTCACGGGGCGAACCTAGCCGCGCCCGCCGCGCACCGCCCGTCCCGGGTGCGGCCGGGACCGCCCGGGACCGCCCGGGACGCCGCGATGTCACCTGTTGGGGTCATGGAGAGCGCCGCCGGTCCTGACGATCACTCCAGTGCAGACGACCGCCGGACGGCGTCGCAGACAGGGGGCGGAGCATGTCCGACCGGTTCCCGGTCCCGCGCCGCACCGCCGTGGTCGGCGCCGTCGCCCTCGCGTGCAGCGTGCTGGCGCTCATCCTGCCCGTCGGCGGGGCCGGCTCGCCGCCACCCTCGGACCTGGCCCAGCTCGCCACGGCCGCGCTGGCCGCCGG
>JAOPWO010000115.1 GCA_025965635.1 Modestobacter sp.
GGCAGGCGGACGTTCTGCGCCTTGATGGTGATGCCGCGCTCGCGCTCGATGTCCATCCGGTCGAGGTACTGGGCGCGCATGTTGCGCCCCTCGACGAGCCCGGTCACCTCGAGCATGCGGTCGGCCAGCGTCGACTTGCCATGGTCGATGTGGGCGATGATGCAGAAGTTCCGGATGAGGGCCGGGTCGGTGGTGGCGGGAGCAGTCACAGTGCGCCCATCGTCCCACGGACCCGGCGTCGGCAGAGCGCTCACCTCGCGAGCGCGCCTCCGCGGGGGTTCACCGGTCGCCGGTTGGGGCCGGGCGGGCGGGGCTGGTATCTTGTGAGACCGGTCCGCTGATGCTCTGCCGTCGCGGACGCACGATCATCTGCAGCACTGTCAGAAGTACACCTTCCTGCGAGACATCCGAGGCTCACGCGTGGCGAACATCAAGTCCCAGATCAAGCGGATCAAGACCAACGAGAAGGCGCGCAAGCGCAACGTCGCGGTGAAGTCCGCCCTCAAGACGCAGGTCCGGCGTTTCCGCTCGGTCACTGAGGCCGGGGACAAGGACGCCGCCGCGGTCGCCCTGCTGACCACCAGCAAGGCGCTCGACAAGGCTGCCAGCAAGGGCATCATCCACAAGAACCAGGCCGCCAACCGCAAGTCGGCGCTGGCCAAGAAGGTCGCGAGCCTCTGAGCTCCGGGCGTCGCTGACGGTCTGCCGACCGTCGCCGCCCCCACCGACGAGCCCCTCTCCCGCTCCGGGACGGGGGCTCGTCGCGTTCTCGGGCGCGCTGTCCCGCCTCAGCGGTCGGGGCGCACCCGGGCGTCGCGTCCGCGGGCGGACTCGGCGCGGATCGCGACGATCCGCCGCACCGCCCGCTCGAGCGCGTAGTCCGCGCTGGCGGCGACGCCCTTGACGTCGGCGTTCAACTCGGCGGCCACGCCGATGGCCTGCTGCAGTGCGTCGATCGTCCAGCCCCGCGCCTGCGCCTGGGCCTTCTTGACCTTCCACGGCGGCAGCTTCAGCGTGCGGGCCAGGTCGGCCACGTTCGTGGTGTTCAGCGACGCCACCCGGGCCGCCGTCCGCACCCCGTCGGCGAGGGCGTCGGCGATGAGCACGTGGGCCACGCCGCGCTCCAGCGCCCAGCGCAGCATCTCCACCGACCCGGCGCTGTCACCGACCAGGACCCGCTCAGCCACCGTGAACCCGGTGACCTCCGCCTGTCCGCGGTGGAACCGGGCGACCGCCTCGGCGTCGATGGAACCGCCGAAGTCCGAGACCAGCTGGCTGACCGCCGAGGACAGGTTGCGCAGGTCGTTGCCGACCGCCTCGAGCAGCGCGGTGGCCGCATCGGGGCTGATCCGGCCGCCGAGCCGGCGGACCTCGTTGCGGACGAACGCCATCCGCTCGCCTGCCGAGCTGATCTTCGGGCACTCGTCGACGGCGGCCCCGGCGGCCTTGAACGCCTTGAGCAGCGCCTCGTTCCGCTTGCCACCGGCGTGCACCACGACGAGCGTCAGGTCGGGGTCGGGCTGTTTGGCGTAACCGGCCAGGGCCTCGGCGAGCGCGGCGGCGGCCTCGTGCACCCCGAGCACGACGACGAGCCGGTGCCCGCCGAACAGCGACGGGGTGAGCGCGTCGGCCAGCGTGCTGAGCGCGAGGCCGGCGGCGGTCAGCTCGTGCTCCTCGGCGTCGGCGTGGCGCTCGCGGATGGCGGCCCGGACGGCGGAGACCGCGCGGGCACGCAACAGCTCCTCCTCCCCCACCACGACCCGCAGGTGGGACGTCGGTTCGGGGGGTGCTGCTGCCACGACCCCATCGTGTCACGGGGCACCGACCGTCCCGGCGGTCCACGGCGAGTGGGAGTCCGGCGCTCGACCCCCTGCCGCGGACCGGGCCTGCCGTCGTCCTGGTCCCGGCCTGGTCCGGCCGGGGCTGCGGTCGCCCGGTCCACCGTGTCGACCCCGCGCGCCGCCACGCCCCAGCTCCCCGCGCCGCCGACGACGGCGAGATCGCCGTCGGTGTCGGTGCGGTGCACCCGCATCCCGTCCCGGGCCAGCAGGTCGAGCAGCCGGTCGGTGGGGTGGCCGTAGGTGTTGCCGGCACCGACGGACACGAGGGCCACCCGGGCGCCGCTCGCGGCGAGGAACCCGGGGTCGGCATCGGCGCTGCCGTGGTGCGGCACCTTCAGCACGTCGGCGCGGAGGTCCGCGCCCGAGGCGGCGATCCGCCGCTCGGCCTCCGCTCCGAGGTCGCCGGTGAGCAGCACCCGGACCCCGCGCTGGGTGGCCCGGACGACCAGCGACAGGTCGTTGGGCTCCGCGGAGCGGGTGGCCGTCGCCGGGTCGGGAGCCAGCACGTCGAGCTGCAGCGCCCCGACGGTGCGCCGGTCGCCCGGGCGCAGCACGCCCGTCCGGCTGCCCGCGGCACGGGCCGTGCGGAGGAGGTCCGCGGCCCGCTCGTCGGTCGGCGCAAGGGTCCCCGTGGCGATCTCGCCGACCTCACGGCCGGTCAGCGCTCCCGACAGACCGCCGACATGATCGGCGTCGAGGTGGGACAGCAGGACCAGGGGCAGCCGGTCGACACCGAGCCGGGTGAGGCACCCGTCGACCAGCACCGGGTCCGGGCCCGCATCGACCAGCACGGCCTGGCCGGGGCCGGTCGGCAGCACCAGGGCGTCGCCCTGCCCGACGTCGCAGGCGACCATCACCCAGCCC
>JAOPWO010000116.1 GCA_025965635.1 Modestobacter sp.
GTTCGTGACGGCAGCCGCTCGTTTCGCCGACGCCTGACCGCGGCCCGGCTTACGACCGCGGCCGACGTTCCACAATGCCCGCCTAGGTGTCGTGACCAGAGACGTTGTTGACGGGCGGCGTGGCGGCTTGATCACGTAGGAGACCTCCGGGAGGAGTGGCGGTGTCTGACGTCGCCGTTCCCAACCGGAGGTCTCTGTGGCCCACGCTAACGCCCGCACCACCGTCTATGCCCGCAAGCTGATCGTCGCCCGCGTCTTGGCCGGTCACCGGTCCGGCGAGGTGGCCAAGCAGCTGGGGATCAGCCGGCAGACGGTCTACAAGTGGGTGCGCCGGTGGCGGGCCGAGGGCGCGGCCGGGCTGGTCGACCGGTCCTGTCGGCCGCACCGGATGCCGCGCAGGACGTCCTCGGAGGCGGTGGCGGCGATCCTCGCCGCCCGGACCGAGCACCATGCCGGGCCGGTGCGGCTGGCTGCGATCGTGGGCGTGCCGGCCTCCACCATCGGCGCGGTGCTGGCCCGGGCCGGGGTGCCACGGCTGGCCGAGGTGGACCGGCTCACCGGGGAACTGCTGCGCGGCCGGCGACACAGCGACCGCCGCTACGAACGCGCCCACCCCGGCGACCTGTTGCACGTCGACGTGATGAAACTCGGCCGGATCCCCGACGGCGGCGGCTGGCGGGTGCACGGACGAGCAGCCACCGTCGATCACCGGCACAAGCCGGTGCCGATCGGTTTCGACTACGTGCACGTGGCCATCGATGATCACTCCCGGCTGGCCTACGTCGAGGTCCTGCCCGACGAGCGGGTGGAGGCCTGCGCCGGCTTCCTCACCCGCGCGGTGGCCTGGTTCGCCGCCCACAACGTCACCGTCGCCCGGGTGCTGACCGACAACGCCCTGAGCTACCGCCGCGGCGGCGCCTGGATCGCCGCCTGCACGCAGTTGGGCATCGCCCGCCGGTTCATCCAGCCCGGCCGGCCGTGGACCAATGGCAAGGCCGAGCGGTTCAACCGGACCCTGCGAACCGAGTGGGCCTACGCCACCGGCTGGACCAGCAACGAACAACGCACCGCCGCCCTGGACGCCTGGCTCGAGCACTACAACACTGCCCGCAGCCACTCCGCCCTGGGAGGTCACCCACCGATCAGCCGCCTCGCCGCGTGAACAACCTGTCCGGTCACGACACCTAGACGCGGCAGCTGGCGCAGGTGCCGAAGATCTCCAGGGTGTGGCTGACGTCGGCGAAGCCGTGCTCGCCGGCCACCCGGTCGGCCCACTGCTCGACGGTGGGACCGGCCACCTCGACGGTCCGCCCGCAGTCGCGGCAGACCAGGTGGTGGTGGTGCTGGGTGCTGCAGCGCCGGTACAGCGCCTCGCCGGAGTCGGTGCGGATGGAGTCGAGCTCGCCGTCGTCGGCCAGCGACTGCACGGCGCGGTAGACGGTCGACAGGCCCACCGTGTCACCGGCGGTGCGGAGCCGGGCGTGCACCTGCTGGGCGCTGTGGAACCCCTCGAGCTCGGCGAAGACGGCGACCACGGCGGCGCGCTGACGGGTGGTGCGGACCATCACGCCATCGTGGCACGGCTCGGGGAACTCGCGGCCCGGTGCTCCTCCGACGCCGGCCCGCCGTGTCCGGCGTGGGCCAGCGCGGCTCGCACGATGTGCGCCACGTGGCCGTCCACCAGCCGGTAGTCGACCTGCCGGGCGTGCCGGACGCCGGTGACCAGCCCGGCGCTGCGCAGCACCCGCAGGTGCTGGGAGACCAGGGGTTGCGGCACGCCGAGGGCGTCGACCAGCTGGTGCACGCAGCGGGTGCCGTGCTGGTCGAGGAGGGCCACGATCGACAGCCGCAGCGGCGCGGCCAGGGCGGTGAGCAGCTCGCTGGCGGCCTGCACCTCGGCCGGCACCGACCGGGCGGCGGAGGCTGCGGCGGTCGGCATGCCACCATCGTCGGAGCGCTTGAGAATCATTGTCAACTCCGGCTGCGGCCGGGGAGGAGCAGCCGGTGTTCGCCCTCACGCGTTTCCGCGCCGCGGAGTCCGCCGTCCCGGAGCTGCTGGCCGACGCCGGCGCTCTGCTGGCGTTGCTGCGGCAACGGCCCGGCTTCCGGGACGGTCAGCTGGGCCGGTCCGCCGACGAGCCGGGCCTGCTGGCCCTGTGGACCTCCTGGGACGGCGTCGGCGCCTACCGGCGGGCGCTGTCGGCCCCCGAGGTCAAGATCGCCGGAGCGCCGGTCTGGGTGCACGCCGTCGACGAGCCCGGGGCCTACCTCACCGACTGACCTGGGGCATCACCCGGTCGCCCGCGGGGTACCCGGCCGTCGAACGGCCAGTGAGTGCCCGGATCGAGGAGGACGACGGATGAGCACCAAGGTGGAACGGTCGATCGAGGTCCACGTGCCGGTACGGACGGCCTACGACCAGTGGACCCAGTTCGAGGACTTCCCGCACTTCATGGGAGGCGTGAAGGAGGTCCAGCAGAAAGGTGACCAGCGGCTGCACTGGGTGGCCGAGATCGCCGGCGTCCGCCGGGAGTGGGACGCCGCCGTCCTCGAGCAGGTGCCCGACCAGAAGATCGCCTGGGCGGCCACCAGCGGCGCGACCAACGCCGGCGCCGTCCGCTTCGAGCCGGCCGGGGCCGGGTCGACCCTCGTGTTCCTCACCCTCGAGTACGAGCCCGAGGGCCTGGTCGAGCAGGTCGGCGACAAGCTCGGGATCGTCGGACGGCAGGTCGACGCCGACCTCGAGCGGTTCAAGGCGCTGGTCGAGGACAAGGGGTACGCCAGCGGTGCCTGGCGCGGCTCGGTGGCACCGGGCATCGACGTCGGCACCCCGGGGGTGGAGGACGCCCAGACTTCCCGCGGCGACAGCGGCAAGGCCGGCCTGTCGGGTAAGGCGGTCGTGGCCGGCGCCGCGGCCGCGGTGGCCGGGGTGGCTGCCGCCATGGCCTCGAGGAAGAGCGACGAGGAGGAGGCCGTCGTCGGGACGGCCGCCGTCCCACCGCCGGTGACGGTCACCGAGACGGTCGTGGTCGAGGAGCCGGTGACGCCGGTGGTGGCCGACCCGGTGACAGGTGCGGTGGCGGACCCGGTGACCGGGGTGGTCGACGACCCCGGCGCCGTCGGCCCGGTCGATGACGCTCCCGGCGGCCGGCGGCCGCCGGTCTGACCCCTCGACCAGGTGGGGCCGCCGGCCGGACTGCCGGCGGCCCCCCTGGTCAGTCCGGGCGGCAGCGCCGTCGGAACGGCACGACGCCGGAGGCCGCGAGGTCTGCGCGGAGCCGTTCGGCCATCTCGCGGCGTTCCACGGCGCGTCCGCGGAGCACCGCGACCAGGGTGGCGTTGGGTGACTGGTCCGCCCGCCGTTCCAGCGCCTCGGCCGTTTCCAGGTGCACGGCGAGCCGCCGGAGGAGGTCGAGCATCTCCCGGCGGCCCCCGAGGGGCATCTCGGCGGAGATCGCCGGGCGGGGTCCGGTCATGTCACCACTCCTCGTGGTCGCCGTGCGCAACCGTGCGCTGTGGAGACGCCGCAGCTCGCCCGGGATGACGTGACCGCGCCGGTCGGCCAGCGGTGGGGGTCGCCGCGGTCTCCCGGGCGCCCGGGCGCCATGGTCCGGTCCTCCGCCGAGGGGGACCGTCTCCTCCGCCCGCATCCACCCGATCGGGTGACCGTGCTGGCCATCGCCCTTCGCAGGGTCACGGTCACCCGGCGCCGGGTGCCGCGGATCGCGAGGATCTCCTACGACAGCCCGGCAGCGACAGGGGTGCGAACACGGGCCTCGACGCCGAGTACGCCGACCTGAGGAGCACGACGCAGAAGACGCAGACGATCACCGGCTGGACGCTCCACGACGCCGCCGAGCACGTCTGCACCGTCCCGGCGACCACCATCGCCGCCGGCACGACCGTCCGGGTGCACACCGGCAAGGGCTCGACGGGCACGGCGCACCGGTACTGGGGCAGGACCCCGTACGTCTGGAACGACGACAGGGACACCGCCACCCTGCGGACCACGTCCGGGGTCGGGGTCGACGTCTGCGCCTACGACTCGACCAGGGCCGACTCCGAGAACTGCGGACGGGCGGTGCTGTTACGCGCCGGGAGTCCGCCGACGCACGGCGACTAACGTCTTGGCGGACCTCCCTGCCCCCGCCACTCGCACGCTCGTGTCGGACCCCGGCAGTGAGTCCGCCGCCGACCGCCAGCCGGATGGAGCCTTCGTGCCCAGCAACGCCCCCCAGCCCCCCCGTACCGCCGACCCGGCCCGCCTGGACAAGGTGGTGAACCTCTGCAAGCGGCGGGGGTTCGTCTTCCCGTCCGGCGAGATCTACGGCGGTACCCGCTCCGCCTGGGACTACGGCCCGCTGGGTGTCGAGCTCAAGGAGAACATCAAGAAGCAGTGGTGGCGGACGGTCGTGCAGGGCCGCGACGACGTCGTCGGCCTGGACTCCTCGGTGATCCTGCCCCGCCAGGTGTGGATCGCCTCGGGCCACGTCGGCGTCTTCACCGACCCGCTGACCGAGTGCCAGAACTGCCACAAGCGCTTCCGGGCCGACCACCTGGAGGAGGAGTTCCAGGAGAAGAAGGGCCGGACACCGGAGAACGGCCTGGCCGACATCTCCTGCCCCAACTGCGGGGTGAAGGGCACCTGGACCGAGCCCCGGGACTTCAACATGATGCTGAAGACCCACCTCGGCCCGGTCGAGGACGAGTCCGGGCTGCACTACCTGCGCCCGGAGACCGCCCAGGGCATCTTCGTCAGCTTCGCCAACGTGATGGGCGCGGCCCGGAAGAAGCCGCCGTTCGGCATCGGCCAGATCGGCAAGTCCTTCCGCAACGAGATCA
>JAOPWO010000126.1 GCA_025965635.1 Modestobacter sp.
CGTCGTGTACGCCTGCCGGCGCGCCATCCCGATCATGAAGGACCAGGGGAGCGGCTCCATCGTCAACGTCGCGAGTGTTCTGGGGCTCCGCGGGCACCCGGACGCGCACGCCTACACCACGGCCAAGGGCGCGATCGTCAACCTCAGCCGATCGCTGGCGACGACCTACGCCCGCTTCGGCATCCGGACCAACACCATCTGTCCCGGCTACATCGACACCCCGATGGTCGCCGAGTACGTCCCGTTCCTGAACAGCGAGGAGCAGCGCTTCGTCTGGAACCCCATGGGCCGCACCGGCGAGCCGCGCGAGATCGCGGACGGCGCGTTGTTCCTGAGTTCATCGATGGGGTCGTACTGCAACGGTTCGGAGCTGGTCATCGACGGGGGAATGATCGCCAAGTCCGGCTGACCGTCCCGGGTGGAGTGCCGGGACGGGCTGTCCGAGTCAGGCGCTCCGCCCGCGGGTCAGGTCCTGCGCAGCTCGACGTCCATCGCCTCGGTGGCCACCCGCACGTAGGGCGTGCGGGTGAGGGTCAACAGCTCGCGGATCTGACGGACCTCAGGTCCGGAGAGCGGGTAGTCGCGGCGGACCGGCCCCGCGGCGCGCATCGCATCCACTGCCGGCCCGGGGATGAGCGCCCGGAGGATCAGCTCGTCGTCGTCCGTCCCCGTGCCGTGCCGCGCCCGCAGCTCCGCCAGGGACGGCTGCTCGGGTGGCGCGGCGGCCACGAGCGCCGCCCGCGTCGAGGACATGATCCGGTCCATGACCTCGGGGTCGATCGGCGCGGGTGAGGCGCCGTAGTGCCCGGCGGCGTAGGCCACGACCTCGTCCGGGACCACCGACCACCGCCGGTCGCTGACCACGTTGAGCACAGCCTGCGTGCCGACCAGCTGACTGAACGGCGTGGCCATGATGGGGTACCCCAGCTCCCGGCGCACCGCCGCGGTCTCGGTCAGCACCTCGTCGAGCCGTTCGGTCATGCCGTGCTGTGCGAGCTGGTTGCGCAGCGTTCCGGTCATCCCACCCGGGATCTGGTGGGTCGCGCTGAACAGGTCGTACTCCGAGACCTGATCCACCGGGTAGCCGGCTGCCCGCCCGACCGCGCGGAAGTGGTCCGAGACCGGGAGGAGCAGTGACGCGTCGAGCGCGTGCGTGTGGCCACGCAGCTCGAGGTTCCGCACGACGCTCTCGCTGGACGGGACCGACGGGCCGTTGGCCATTGGGCGGCTGGCCGTGTGCAGGATCGTGATGCCCAGCTCCACTGCCTCGGCGTAGGCCAGGCCGGACGTGCCCATCAGGTTGTTCGAGTGGAATTCGAGCGGCTTGCCCAGGGCCGCGGACTGCAGAGCGGGGACGAGAGTCCGCATCCGTTCGACGTCCAACACGCCCGCCGTGTCGTAGAAGAGGATCGTGTCGATCTCCGGCACGGTCGCCATCTCGGTGGTCCGGGCGGCGAAGTACTCGTCGGTGTGCACGGGGGAGAGGCTGAAGAAGACGGTCCCGGCCACCTCGGAGCCGTACTCCTTCGCCACTCGGGCGAGCCGAGCCATGTTCTGCCACCCGAACGCGCAGTCGTAGATCCAGAACGAGCGCACGCCGTGCTCGTTCAACCGGCGCATCCAGGTGTCCATCAGCGCGTCCGGTGTGATGCCGAAGGAGACGGCCGCGTTGGCCCGCATTCCTCCCCGCATCGGCGTGCGGTGGATCGCTGCCCGCAGCAGGTCCAGGCCGGCCCAGGGATCCTCGCGGCAGTACTTGACCAGGACCTCGAACATCGAGCTGCCGGCGTGGTCGATCGTGCGGAAGCCGGTCCGGTCCAGCAGGTGGGCCACCGGTAGCGCCATGCCGGCCTGCATGCGCATGCCCCATAGCGACTGCTGCCCGTCGCGCAGGGTCGTGTCCAGCAACTCCACGTGTGTCACGGTTGAACCTCCCGGTCGACGGCGACGGCATCTCGCAGCAGCCCCTTGAGCACCTTGCCCGCGGGGTTGCGGGGAAGCTCGGCGCGGACGACGTACTCGCGGGGACGCTTGTGGCGGGCGATCGTGGCCAGGCAGCGGGCGTCGAGTGCGACCAGGTCGATGTCCGCACCGTCGCGCGGCACGACGACGGCGACGATGCGCTCACCCCACTCCTCGTCGGGGACCCCGATCACCGCCACGTCGGCCACCGCCGGATCCGCTGCCAGGACGTCCTCGACCTCGCGGGGGTAGACGTTGTAGCCGCCGGTGATCACCACGTCCTTGGCCCGGTCGACGAGGGTCAGGTACCCCCCGTCGTCGAAGCGGCCCAGGTCGCCGGTGTGCAGCCAGCCGTTCCGCAGCGCCTCGCCGGTCGCCTCGGGACGGTCGAGGTAGCCCGCCATCACCGTCGGGCCGCACACGACGACTTCGCCGACCTCGCCGGGCGGCAGCGGCCGCCCGGCGAGGTCGACAACTCGCACCCGGGTGGCGAATCGGGCGGTGCCCACGGACGTGAGCCGGTCGGGCCGGTCGAGGCTGTCGGCGACCTCATCGGCGGGCATGGCGGTGATCGTGTTGGGCGAC
>JAOPWO010000134.1 GCA_025965635.1 Modestobacter sp.
CAGATGTCGATCTTCCTCACCGAGAACAGCAAGGTCATCGTCCAGGGCATGACCGGTTCCGAGGGGCGCAAGCACACCCAGCGCATGCTCGCCTCCGGCACCGCCGTCGTCGGTGGCGTCAACCCCAGCAAGGCCGGCCAGGCCGTCGAGTTCGACGGCGCCTCGGTGCCCGTCTTCGGCTCCGTGGCCGACGCCATGAAGGAGACCGGGGCCGACGTCAGTGTCGTCTTCGTGCCGCCGAAGTTCGCCAAGGACGCCGTCCTGGAGGCCGTGGACGCCCAGATCGGGATGTGCGTGGTCATCACCGAGGGCATCCCGGTGCACGACTCGACCTACTTCTGGGCGCACGCCCAGGGCGGCTCCACCCGGATCATCGGCCCCAACTGCCCGGGACTGATCAGCCCCGGACGCTCCAACGCCGGCATCATCCCGGCCAACATCACCCAGGCCGGGAAGATCGGGCTGGTCAGCAAGTCCGGCACGCTGACCTACCAGATGATGTTCGAGCTCCGTGACATCGGCTTCTCCACCGCCGTCGGGATCGGCGGCGACCCGGTCATCGGGACGACGCACATCGACTGCCTGCAGGCCTTCCAGGACGATCCGGAGACCGAGGCCATCGTGATGATCGGTGAGATCGGCGGCGACGCCGAGGAGCGGGCCGCCGACTTCATCAAGGCCAACGTCACCAAGCCCGTCGTCGGCTACGTCGCCGGCTTCACCGCCCCCGAGGGCAAGACGATGGGCCACGCCGGCGCCATCGTCTCCGGCTCGGCCGGCACCGCCGCCGCCAAGCAGGAGGCCCTGGAGGCCGCCGGCGTGAAGGTCGGCAAGACCCCGTCGGAAGCCGCGCGCCTCATGCGGGAGATCGTCGGCGGCTGAGGACGGATCCCTTCCTCCCCCGCCGCAAGCCAGGGCGGGCCCGGGACGGGGCCTGACGAGCATCGCGGGGAGCGCCGGCGACCGGGGAGCGGAACGGGGGCGGAAGCCGCCCGGTCCGCTCCCCGGCGGGTGGAGGACCCCGTGCCCGCCACCGCTGCCCGGCAGCCCGACCGGAGGAGCCCCCATGACGTCGGACGCGCAGCGCCGGTCGCCGCAGCGAGCGCCTGCCCGCCGCCCGGCCGGCCGCGACCTGGTGGTGGCCGGCGGTGCGCTGCTGTACGCAGTGCTGGGCTTCCTGCCGTGGGCCTCGGTCACCTACGACGTGCTGGGTCCGATCTCGGCCAGCGGCTACGGGCTCTCGGTGCTGGTGCCGGTCGCGGTGGTGCTGCTCGTCGCGGCCGCGGTGTGGGCGCTGCTGCCGGTGGGGCGGCTGCCGGCGCTCGCCGTCCCGCGCAGCGTCGTCCCCGCCGGGCTCGCCGCCCTCGCGTTCCTGCTCACCCTGGTCACCTGGCTGCGCAGCACCGACTACGGGTTCGAGCCGGTGCCCCTGCTGGCCCTCCTCGTGGCCGGAGCGGTCACCTGGACGGCAGTGCGGCCGGTTCCGGCCGAGCTGCGCGCGCACCCGTCGTCGCCCGCGGCGGCGGGGGCCCTGCCCGGTGGGCCGCCGGTCAGCGAGCACTGACCCCCGGTCCGGGCATGCCGCCGTGACTTGGCCGACGTCCGGCGCGTGCGGCGCACATCGGCCCACCGGGCTTGCGAGAGTGGAGGGGTGACGTCCCTCCTGCCCCGGCTGCCCCGTGCGGCGCAGCGCCGGCCGGGAGAGCCGTGGGGGCCACCGACCGGCTGGTTGGCCGCGGCCACCGGGCTGGCGGTCACCGGGGGCGGGCTGCTCGCGCTGCTCCTGTCGCTGGTCGTGGTCCAACAGCTCGACCCCACCGGCGGACTGCCGCTGGCGTCCTCCGCCCGGGTCGCCGGACAGCTGTGGCTGCTGGCGCACGGCGCCGAGCTGCAGCTGGCGTCCGGACCGCTGCGCATCGCCCCGCTGCTGCTCACCCTCGGTGTCGCGTGGGGTCTCAGCCGCGCGGCCCGGTCGGTGGTGGCGCTGCGGGAGGTGCACGACGAGCCGCGGGCGGTGGCCCGCACCCTGGCGGTCCTCGTCGGCGTCCACACGGTGCTCGCCGTCGCCGTCGCCGCACTCGTGACCACCGACGGCGCGTCCATCGGACTGCTCCGGCCGGCGGTCGGCGCGGCCGTGCTGGCCCTGGTGGCCGGGGGGTCCGGCGTGCTCCGGGAGTCCGACGTGGGAGCGGCCGCGCTCGACCGGTTCCCCGGCCCGGGCTCCGCGCTGCTCCGCGCGGTGCTGGCCGGCTCCTGGTGGCTGGCCGCCGGGTGCACCGCGGTCGTCGCGGTCGGGCTCGCCTCCGACGTCGACGGCGTGGCAGCGCTGACCACCGGCCTGGGCGGTGCCAGCGCCGGCGCGGCCGGTCAGGTCGGGCTGAGTCTGCTGCTCCTGCCCAACGCCACCGCGGCCGCGATCGGCCTGGCCGCCGGGCCCGGCTTCCTGGTCGGTGCCGGCACCCTCGTCTCGGTCGGGGGCGTCACCCTCGGGAGCGTCCCGGCGCTGCCGCTGGTCGCCGCGCTGCCGGACACCCAGGCGGTGCCGCTGCTGGCGTTCCTCTCCCAGGCGCTGCCCGCACTGGCCGGCCTGGGCGCCGGGACGGCGCTGGGCCGCCGGATGGGCGCCGGGGACGGGGGTGTGGTGACCGCTGCGCTGTGGGGCATCGCCGCCGGGATCGGCGTGGGCATCGTCTCGGGGCTCGTCGTCCTGGTCGCCGGCGGTCGGCTCGGC
>JAOPWO010000141.1 GCA_025965635.1 Modestobacter sp.
CGGCGGTCGGGCCGGCGCCGTGGCCGCCGAGGTCGGTGAACACGGAGACCAGCCGGTCACGGTGCCGCTCCGGCGCGTGCCGGCGGCGGGCCTCGACGGCGTCTGCGCGGGCCGCGTCCCGGTAGCCGGCCCAGTTCCCGGCCACCCGCTGGACGGCATCGGCCCACTCGGCCGTTGCACCGGCGGGCGCCGGCTGGACGCTGGCGTAGCCGGCGACGGCCTCACGGAGACCGCTGTGATCGCTGACCACCAGCGGCCGGGCAGCGAGGACCGCCTCGACCGCGGTGTTGCCGAAGGACTCCTCCTTCACCGAGGGCACCAGCACCACGTCCGCCCCGGCCAGGTCCGGCCAGATGTCGGCGCGGAAGCCGAGGAACTCCACCCGGTCGGTGAGACCCTGCTCGGCCACGGTCGCGCGCAGTTCGGCCTCGAACCACTCGTAGCCGTCGAACACCGCGCCGAGCAGCGCCAGCCGGGCGTCCACGCCCCGGGCCAGCAGCTCCTGCAAGGTGGCGAGGGCGACCTGTGGGCCCTTGCGCGGGGAGAGCCGGCCGACGAACAGCAGCCGCAGCGGGCCGTCGAGCTCGTGGCGGGCCGGCCGCACCACGGCCGGAGCCGGGACGGCGTTGTGCACGACCGTGCTCCGTGCCCGCAGCCGCGGCGCGACCTCGGTGAGGACGTCGAGGCAGAACTGGCTGTTGGCGACCACCCGGTCGGCCAGCGACGGGCACAGGGCCATGGCCCGGCGCAGCAGCCGGGGTGCCGACTGCTCCGCCTCGTGCACGTGGCAGACCGAGCGGCGGCCGGCCAGCCGGGCGAGCAGCGGCCAGGACGGGAGGGTGAGGGTGTTGACGTAGACGCCGCCGACGCCGTCGCGCCGCAGCAGTCGCAGCGCCGGCACCAGCCCGGCCACCGCGTCGGCCAGCAGCCGGACGGCGCCGCGCGGACGCAGCGCGGCGTTGCGGAGCACCGGCATCCTGCAGAGGACGACCCGGAGGCCGCACGCCTCGAGCTCGCCCACCAGAGGCCCGGGGCCGGGCAGCGCGACGGTGACGTCGAAGCGGCCGGCCAGCGCCGCCGCGGAGGCCAGCAGCACCCGGTCGGCGCCGTAGAGCTCGGCTCCCGGGTGCACGACCAGCACCCGGGGTCGGGCCGGGGGGACGGCCATGGTCAGGCCGCTGACCCGGTGAAGACCAGGAACGGCGCGCCGGCCTGGTACCCGACCGACAGCGTGACCGCCGCGCGGTCGTCGACCGGGACGGTGAAGACGTAGACGCCCTCGGCCGTCTCCCCCGGTGCGACGGTGCCGCGGAACGGGCTCTCCGACGGATCGTCCAGCGGTGAGGCCGGCGCCAGGTCGGCGCCGGTGGCCAGGTCGACCACGACGGCGTCCAGGGACACCGGCTCGTCCGTGTCGTTGGAGATCCGGACGGTCGCGCGCAGCGCCGGCCCGGCGACGTTGCCCGGGCCCTGCGCCTTCCCGTCGATGGCCTCGAGGGACGGGACGACCGCGGTGACGCCGTTGCCGACCGCGGCCGGCCGGTCCAGGCCGACTGCCGGCAGGCTCGGCGGCAGCGCATCGGCCTCGCTGGTCGGGCCGGTCGGCTCGGGGGTGGGTGCCGTCGGGGCGAGTTCCACCTCTGCCGGCGTCGGCTCGGCGGTGGCCGAGGGCTCGGTCGTCGTCGCCGGCGTCGCGCTGGCCTCCCCGCCGTCGCCGGACCAGACCACGACCAGGCCGATGACGACGGCCACGACGAGGACCGCGGCAGCCCACACGCTCAGCAGCATCCGCCGCCGAGCCGGTCGCACGAGGGCGGCTGGGGGAGTCGTCATCGGGGCAACCTGCCGATCTCGCGGAACCACTTGACCGAGGCGAGCAGCAGGAAGGCCGCAGCCGCGACGAAGAGGGCGGTGTAGAGGGGGACGAAGAGGGCCGGCACGCCGAACAGCACGAAGACGCAGCAGAGCAGGCCGTAGTCGGTGGGCAGGACCAGCAGCGAGCGCAGCACGCCGGGCTGCTGGTGGGAGCGCTGGGCGCGGGTCGGTGCCCCGTGCTGGGCTCGCAGCGCCTCGTTGAGCATCGTCCCGAAGTAGGTGACCGCATCCACGACGCAGTAGCCGATCGGGACCAGCAGCAGCGCCGGCTCGACGAGGTCGTTGCGGTACAGCGCGATCAGCACGGCGAGGTGCAGGCTGGAGGCCTTGACGGCGTCGACCATGTGGTCGAGCCACTCCCCGGCCGGGGAGCCACCACCGCGCAGCCGGGCCAGCTGGCCGTCGGCGGCGTCGAGCGCATAGCCGACGACGAGGCAGGCGGCGATGAGCACGCCGACCCCCCCGGTCGGCGGCCGCAACGCGATCAGCGCGATGCCGGCGGCCGTGAACGCAGCACTGATGGCGGTGACCGCGTTCGGGGTGAGACCCAGGTGGTAGGCGGCCGCGGCGAACACCCGTCCCAGCGTGCGGTTCACGAACCGCGAGTAGGCGGGCGCGCCGGTGGCGCCCTTCTGCGCCGCCGACAGGCGCCGCAGCGTCTGACCGAAGCCCTCCCCGGCCGACCGGTGGCCGGGGTCAGGGGCGCCGGGGTCAGGGGCGCCGGGGTCAGGGGCGCCGGGAGCCGACCGGAAGTCCGGGCTGGTCGTGGTCACTGCTGCCCCCGGCCGGCGACGTCGCGGCGGACGGCGGCTGGTGCGGCATCGGCCTCGGCCGGTCGCGGGAACGGCACGATCGTCGCGGTCTGCCGCTCGGCCTGCGGCCAGCGCCGGCCACTGGGGCGCCGCCGCGGGAACCGGCGGGCCGACAGCTGACGGGCCAGCTCCTCGTAGCCGCTGGCCACGTCGTCCCAGTCGTAGCCGGCGGCCAGCTCGCGCGACCGGTCGCCGTTGCGGGCCACCGCGGCCGGGTCGGCCTCGGCGGCCTCCACGGCGACGGCCACGTCGGCGGCGTCGGAGAAGTAGCGTCCGGCCTCTGCCACGACCTCGCGGTTGAAGTCGACGTCGAAGGCGAGCACGGCCGCGCCGGCGCCGATGGCGCGCAGCAGCGAGGGGTTGGTCCCGCCCACGGAGTGCCCGTGCAGGTACGTGTAGCAGTGCGCGTACAGCTGGTCGAGCTGACGCTGGTCCCAGACCCCGCCCAGGAAGCGGACCCGGTCGTCGGCCAGCGCGTGCACCCGCTCGGTGTAGGCGTCGGAGTAGGGGGCCGACCCGACGACGACCAGCGGCTTGGTCGCGCCGCTGCGGCGGTAGCCGTCGACGATCAGGTCGACGTGGTTCTCCGGCTCGAACCGGGCGACCACCAGGTGGAACCCGCCGGGCTCCAGGTCGAGCTCGGCGAGCCGGTCGTCGCCCGGGTCGATCATCGGGGCGCCGTAGGTGAGCAGGGTCGTCGGCGCGTGGAACTCCCGCCGGTAGTAGTCGGCGATCCCCTCGGCGTCGGCGATGAGCGCATCGGACCAGCGGACCGCCATCGCCTCCGCCGCGCGGTAGTAGCGCTGACCGGTGGGGCCCCACTTGGCCCGCTTCCACTCCAGCCCGTCCACGTGCGTGGCGACCGGGATGCGGGCGGCCCGCAGCACCGGCAGCAGCGGCGAGTTGGCCGCGTTGAAGACGAATGCCGCGTCGGTGCGGTGGGCCAGCAGGTGGCCGACGGAGAGGGCGGAGTGGCTCAGCGTCTCCAGGGAGCGCTTGCGCGCCGCGGGCAGGTGGACGAGGTCCATGCCCAGGTGCGTGGCGGGCGGTGCCGCGTCGTCCCCCGGTGCGGTCCGGCAGTAGACGACCACGCGGTGACCGCGGTCGGCCAGCCGTCGTCCGACCTCCTCGATCGCGGTCTCGAAACCGCCGTACCGGGCGGGGACGCCCCGCGTGCCCACCAGGGCCACACTCAGCTGGCCTGACTTCCCACGGGCCATCGGTGTCACTCCGTTCTGTCCAGCGTCGTCTCGCGACCGGCAGACGTGCTGCCGGCGATGGCGGACCGTCCCGGTGGGTCCGGGCGGCTGCCCGGTTCGGTTCCGACCCCTTCCTCGCGAACCATCGGCGCGGGACAGGAGCACCTCGCGCCGTCCGGGAACGGCGTCACCCGTACGGATGAGCGACCGGACCCGTCCGGGTGCCGGTCAGTACGCCCCGGAGGCGCTGACGACGGCGCGGCCGGTCCGCCAGAGGATGTGCAGGTCCATGGCCAGCGACCAGTTCTCCACGTACCGCAGGTCCAGGCGGACGGCCTCCTCCCAGGGCAGGTCGCTGCGCCCGGAGATCTGCCAGAGGCCGGTCAGGCCCGGCTTCACCAGCAGCCGGCGGCTCACCTTGCTGTCGTAGCGGGCGACCTCCTCCGGCAGCGGCGGGCGGGGGCCGACCAGGGACATGTCGCCGCGGAGCACGTTGACCAGCTGCGGGAGCTCGTCCAGCGACAGCCGACGCAGCCAGCGCCCCACCGGGGTGACCCGCGGGTCGGCGCGCATCTTGAACAGCAGCCCGTCGGAGTCGTTGCCGTCGCTGAGACCGGTCACCTGCTGGTGGGCGCCGCTGACCATGCTGCGGAACTTGAGCATCGTGAACGGCACGCCGCCCAGCCCCACCCGCTGCTGGCGGTAGAACACCCCGCCCGGGCCCGAGCGCCGCACGAGGAGGGCGATGAGCGCGAAGACCGGCAGCAGCAGGACCAGCGCCACCAGCGCCGCGGACCGGTCGAGCCCGCTCTTGACCACGCGCTTCCAGCCGGTGAAGCGGGGCTGCTCGACCGACAGCAGCGGGAGCCCGTCGAAGGGGCGGATGTGCAGGCGGGGGCCGGCCACCTCGACCAGGCCGGGGGCCACGAGCAGTTCCAGGCCGGTGCCCTCGAGCTGCCAGCTGAGACTGCGCAGGTAGGTCGACGCCGTCTCGCTGGCCGAGGTGACCGCGACGGCGTCGGCGTTGGTCAGCGCGGCGGTGGCGAGCACGTCCTGCAGGCCGGCGACGGGCACGCCCACCGTCTGGGCCACCCGGGCCTGGTCGTCGGGGGTGACGCAGACCGCGACGACGTCGAGCCCGGCGTGCCGGGCGCGGCGCAGCCGCTCCACCAGCTCCAGGACGGCGCCGCCCCGGCCCACCACGACGACCCGCTTGAGGCACCGGCCCTGCTGCCGCTGCCGCTGCACGAACTGCCGGCTGACGTACCGCTCGACCGAGGTGGCCGCGGCCAGGGCGGGGACGGCGACGACGACCAGCGCGCGGCTGAGCTCGAGCCCGGCGGCGTAGGAGACGAACCCGAGGACGGCGAGCAGCAGCAGGCCGGCCCGGCCGACCCGGCGGAACTCCTCGCTGCCGGAGCCGAAGACCCGCTGGTCGTAGGCGCCGCACGCGGCGAGCAGCGCGGGCCAGCCGGCGACGAGGGACAGCGCGGCGCCGGGCAGGACGGCGGACGCCTGTGCCGGGGCGGTGCCCAGGACGACGGCGGCGACGACGCCGGCGATCGCGACCTCGGTGGCCAGCAGGAGGCCCTGGTAGCGGTGCACCCACTGGCGGGCGGCGCGCGGGGCGATCGCCACGGGCTGCACCACCTCCAGCGGGCGGCGCGGTGTCGGCACGGCACGGGCACGCCCGATGCGACCGGTCAGCTCTGCGCGTTCCAGCAGCACGTCTTCTCCCTGGCACTCCGGCGGTCACGGTCTGCCGCCAGAGCTCCTCCGCCCGACCCCCCGTTGAGGGGACTGGTGCGGCGGTCGACCTTCGGCGACAGGAGAACCATCACCGTGCGTGACGACCAGGGGCAATCGGTTCCGCCAGGGTTCACCCGAAGGGGCGCGCCGGCCTCCGGGGCGGCCACCCGAACGTGGGTACGACTGCGGAGCGTGCGCTCAGCTGCGCGGGTGGACCACGTTCTGGGCGGCTTCCAGCCCACGCTCGAGCAGCAGCTCGGTGGCGTCCGCGGCCTCGACGACCAGCAGGTCGAGCGTCTTCCGCTCGGTGGCGGAGAAGTCCTTCAGCACGAAGTCCGCAGGGTCCTGCCGGCCGGGCGGGCGGCCGATGCCCACCCGCACCCGCAGGTAGTCCCGGGTGCCGGTGGACCGCGAGATGGAACGCAGCCCGTTGTGCCCGCCCTCGCCGCCACCGCGCTTGAGCCGCACGACCTCGAACGGGAGGTCCAGCTCGTCGTGCAGCACGACCAGGTCGGTGACCGGGAGGTGGTGGTAGTCGAGCAGGCCGCGCACCGGCCCGCCGGACTCGTTCATGTACGTGGTGGGCTGGGCCAGCACCACGCGCCGGCCGGCCAGCCGGCCCTCACCGGTGAGGCTTCGCGCGCGGGCACCCTTCCCGGGTGACAGCTTGGCGCCGGCCCGGGCGGCCAGCTCGGCCAGCACCATGGCCCCCACGTTGTGCCGGTTGCCGGCGTAGCCGGGGCCGGGGTTGCCCAGGCCGACGACCAGGAAGGGGCCCTCGGAGGGCGGTTCCGGGGACGCCGCGGGGGCGCCGGCAGTGCCGGCGCCCCCGCGGGTCGTGCTCTCGCTCAGCCTCGTGCTCCGGTGTGCGCAGTGCTCAGGACTTCGACGCGGCGTCCATCGACTCGCCGCTGCCCTGGTCCTGCGGCTCGGCGACGACGTCGCCGTCGGACTCGTCGCGCTCGATGCCGGCCCCGGCCTCGGCCTCTTCCAGCTCGGCCTCGAGCTGCTCGGCCGTCGGGGCGCCGAGGAAGCCGATGACCAGCGCCTCGGGGTCGGTGATCAGCGTGGCGCCGGCCGGCAGCGGCAGGTCGGCGGCGGTGATGCCGTTGCCCGCGGTGCGGCCGGTGATGTCCACCTCGATGGTCTCCGGCAGGTCGGTGGCGTCGGCCTCGACGAGGACGCTGTTCAGCTGGTGGTTGCTGATGGTGTCCGGCGCGGGCTCGCCGACGATGAGGACGCGGACCTCGACGGTGGTCTTCTCGCCGCGACGGACCAGCAGCAGGTCGACGTGCTCGTGGATGCGGCTGATCGGGTCGCGCTGGATGGCCTTGGTCAGCGCGAGCTGCTCCTTGCCGTCGAGCACGATGGTCAGCAGCACGTTGGTGCCGCCGTTGCGCAGCGCCGCGGCGAACTCACGGGCCGGCAGGGACAGGTGGACGACGTCCTGGCCGTGGCCGTAGAGGACGCCGGGAACGCGACCCTCCCGGCGGGTGCGGCGGGCGCTGCCCTTGCCGAACTCGGTGCGGATCTGTGCCTCGAGGCGGAAGTCGGCCACGGTGATGTGCTCCTCAACAGGGTGGATCGGGTCTGCGTGCACAGCGCACGAGCGCGGCACACCCCCTGGAGGGCAGACGCACGTCGATCACGGAGCGCGGTAGGACCGCCTCCCTCGCCGGGCAGCGGAGCCGAGGTTACACGAGCTCCAGGAGGGCCAGGATCGCGACATCGGCCCTGAGCCGGGCACGGGCGAACTCGACCACGAGCGGCCTGACCACGAAGCGGCCCCGGACCGCAGGTCGGTCCGTCCGCGACGTCGGTCACGGGGCCCGGAGGGTCCCTGGTGCCGCCGCGGGCCGCTCAACCGCCGTCGGGCACCGCCACTGGCCGCGGTCGCGGTCGCGGTCCGAACGACGACAGGTCAGCTGGCCCCGTCGAACAGGCTGGTCACCGACCCGTCCTCGAAGACCTCCCTGATCGCCCGACCCAGCAGCGGGGCGATGGAGAGCACGGTCAGCTTGTCGAAGCGCCGCTCGGGCTCGATCGGCAGCGTGTTGGTCACGATGACCTCGCTCACCTGGCTGTTCTTCAGGCGGTCGACGGCGGGGCCGGACAGCACGCCGTGGGTGGCGGCGATGACGACATCGGCGGCGCCCGCGGCGAACAACGTCTCGGCAGCCTTCACGATGGTGCCGCCGGTGTCGATCATGTCGTCGACGAGGATGCAGACCCGGCCCTCGACCTCACCGACCACCCGGTTGGCGACGACCTCGTTGGGCCGGGAGGCGTCGCGGGTCTTGTGGATGAAGGCCAGCGGGGTGCCGCCGAGCTTGTCGCTCCACCGCTCGGAGACCCGGACCCGGCCGGAGTCGGGCGAGACGACGGTGAGGTCACGGCCGCCCCACTTGCGCCGGACGTCCTCGATGAGCAGGTCCATGGCGAAGAGGTGGTCGACGGGGCCGTCGAAGAAGCCCTGGATCTGGGCGGTGTGCAGGTCGACCGTCATCAGCCGGTGCGCCCCGGCCGTCTTGAACATGTCGGCGACCAGGCGGGCGGAGATCGGCTCCCGGCCCCGGTGCTTCTTGTCCTGCCGGGCGTAGGGGAAGAACGGCGCGACCACGGTGATCCGCTTGGCCGAGGCGCGCTTGAGCGCGTCGACCATGATGAGCTGCTCCATGAGCCAGGTGTTGATCGGCGCGGTGTGGCTCTGCAGGACGAACGCGTCGCACCCGCGCACCGACTCCTCGAAGCGGACGAACAGCTCGCCGTTGGCGAACTCGTACGCCGACGTCGGCGTCGGGCTGACACCCAGGTGACCTGCGATCTCGTCGGCCAGCTCCGGGTAGGCACGCCCGGAGAAGAGCATCAGGCTCTTATTGGTGGTCTGCCGGATCGCGCTCATCTGCTTGCCCCTATTGCTCGTCGTCCGGAGCCGATCCGGTGGGCCGGATGTCGGCGTGCCCGTTCCCGTCAGTCTCCGCCGCCGCGGCAGCAGCAGCCGCCTCAGCAGCTCGCGTCCCCGGGCGCCGGAGCCCGACCCAGCCTGCCACATTGCGCTGCCGCCCCCGGGCCACGGCCATGGCACCGGGCGGCACGTCCTCGGTGATCACGGACCCGGCCGCGGTGTACGCACCGTCCCCGACCTGCACCGGAGCGACGAACATGTTGTCCGCGCCGGTCCGGGCATGGCTGCCGATGGTGGTGTGGTGCTTGGCGACGCCGTCGTAGTTCACGAAGACGGTCGCGGCGCCGATGTTGGTGCCCTCGCCGATGGTGGCGTCCCCGACGTAGGACAGGTGCGGCACCTTGGCGCCCTCGCCGATCGAGGCGTTCTTGGTCTCCACGAAGGTGCCCACCTTCGACCGGCGGGCCAGCCGGGTGCCGGGTCGCAGGTACGCGAACGGGCCGACGGACACCTCGTCGCCGATGACGGCCAGGGTGGCGTGCGCGCGGACGACGGAGGCGCCCTCCCCCACCTCGGTGTCGGTCAGGGTGGTGTCCGGCCCGATGGCGGCGCCGGCGGCCACGGTGGTGACGCCGTGCAGCTGGGTGCCCGGGTGCAGCACGGCCTCGGCGGCCACCTCGACGGTCACGTCCACCCAGGTGGTCCGCGGGTCGATGACGATGACGCCGCCGCGCATGAGGCGGTCGAGCACCCGGTCGTTGAGCGTGCGTCGGCGCTCGGCGAGCTCCCGCTGGTCGTTGCAGCCGAGGGTGTCGGCCGGATCGTCGGCCCGGTACCCGCCGACCCGGTGGCCGTCGGCGACGAGCAGCCCGAGCACGTCGGTGAGGTATTGCTCACCCTGCCGGTTGGCCGACCCGACCCGGGTCAGCGCCTCCCGCACGGCGGCCGCGTCGCCGACGTAGACGCCGGCGTTGACCTCGGTGATGGCCCGCTGGTCGTCGTCGGCGTCCTTCTCCTCGACGATCTGCTGGACCGCGCCGGCGGTGTCCCGCACGATCCGGCCGAGGCCGGTGGGCTCGTCGACGTCGGCGGTCAGCACGGTCAGCACGTCACCGGCGGCGCGGTGCGCGGCGACCAGCCCGGCCAGCGTCTCCGGTCGGAGCAGCGGGGCGTCGCCGTTGACGATGAGCACGGGGCCGGTCACGTCGGGCAGCGCGTCGAGGGCGACGGCGGCGGCGTGCCCGGAGCCGTTCTGCTCCTCCTGCACGACGGCCAGCGCGGCGGGGTCGATCTCGGCCAGGTGGGCGGTGACGTGCTCGCGCCCGGACCCGACGACGACGGCCGTCTCCCGCGCGCCCAGGGGAGCGGCGGCGGCGAGCACGTGCCCGAGCATCGTGCGCCCGCCGAGGGCGTGCAGCACCTTCGGGGTCCGGGACCGCATGCGGGTGCCCTGGCCGGCGGCCAGGACGACGACGGCCGCGACGGCGGGCTCGGCGGAGGTGGTGCCGGCCGGGTGCTCCTGCTGACTCACGTGACTCCTCTGACGTGCTCCGGGTGTGCTGCCGACGCGCTGCCGGGGTGGTCCCGGACGGAACAGGCGACGCCGGCGGGCCGGCCGCGGCGCGGGCCCAGCCGCGGTCGCCCGTCGGTCGACGGCCGTCCGCGGTCGTGGCTGGGGGACTCGGACTCGAACCGAGACTGCACGGCTCCAAAGGCCGGCGGGCTGCCGATTACCCCATCCCCCATCACCGGCCACCCGCGTCCTCCGTCCGACCGGTGGCCCGGGCCTGAGCCTAGGGCCGGGACGGCGCCCGAGCACGCGTGCGCCCGCCGTCATCACCTGCGGGAGGGACGGCGGCGCCGTCCGGGGACCACCGGCCCCCCCGCACCGGCCCCCGACGGTGACGCAGGTCATGGCGTCCCGACCCCGCGGGCCGGGCCTCCGACCGACCGCGCCGGGGACGATGGCGGCATGACCACACCGGGCCGGGCAGACGGCGCCCGCCCGCGGATGCGGACGGCCAGGAAGGGCTCCACGCCGTCGTCGTCGACCGCGGGATGCAGCAGCTGCTCGACCGGTCCGCCTCGACGCTGGCCTCCGGTGGCCACCCGCGCGAGCTGCCGGATCGCGCGGCCCCGGTGCTGCTGGACCACCTCGAGGACGAGACCGACGGCTTCCCGGTACCCACCGGCGACTCCCCTGCCACCTCGTCGGGCACCTTCTCCCCGCTGATCAGCCAGGTGGCCCGCGAGGCGGAGCACTCCCGGGCGCGCAGTGCAGCACCACCGGGTACGCCCCCGCGCCCCGGAGCGCTACAGCCAGGCCCTCGTCGGCATGGTCGCGCTGGCCGGCCAGTGGTGGCCGGGAGACCCGGACGCCGGGCGAACGACAGGTTCGCCGCGCACCTGGTGGACCTGGCCTACGACGGCCTCGCGCACCTCGACCCGCCCCCGGGCCTCGTCGACCGTTCCTGACCCCGGCCCTCCTGGACGGGGCCCGTCAACCGACCAGGCGGGCGCCGGGGACCGGGCCGTGCACGGCCCGGACGGTCCGGAAGATCCCGGCGCCGGCGAGGGTTGCCGCGAGCCGGACGGCGGCGTCCTCCCCGTCGGCGAGCGCGGCCACGGTGGGCCCCGAGCCGCTGACCACCGCGGCCCGCGCACCGGCCTCGGTGGCTGCCTGCAGCGCCCGGCGCAGCTCGGGACGCAGCCGGAGGGCGGGGGCCTGCAGGTCGTTGGCCAGCGTGGCCGCCAGCGCGGAGGTGGGGCCGCTGCGCAGCGCGGCGATCACCGGCTCCGCGGCATCCCCGGCGCCCCCGGTGCCCCCGGTGCCGGATGCCACCGTGCCCGCGGCGCGCATGGCGTCCAGCTCCCCGTAGACGGTCGGGGTGGACAACCCCTCGCCGGCGATGCCGAGCACCCAGTCCGAGCGTCGCCGTGCCAGCACCGGGGACAGCTGCTCGCCGCGGCCGGTCCCCAGGGCGACGCCTCCGTGGAGGCTGAACGGCACGTCGCTGCCCAGCTGGGCAGCCAGACCGGCGAGGTCGCCGCGGGTGGCCCGGGTGCCCCACAGGGCGTCCAGCGCGACCAGGGTGGCCGCGGCGTCGGCGCTGCCGCCGGCCAGGCCGGCGGCAGCCGGGATCGACTTCTCCACCTCCAGCTGGGCGTCGGCGG